>NZ_JBLYNV010000049.1:0-41660 GCF_049310165.1 Endozoicomonas sp. ALE010
CATAGCTACGGCTATGCTCCCTACGTTGCGCCTTGCATAGCAACTGCCCACTTAGCCAGAAATATACGATTCCATTTGGCCAACTACTTAACGGGCGTGAATCAATATTTGAAGAATTCATGCCATGCCTCCAGTAATTGCTCATGGTGTTCGTTTACGCGCTTTTTCAGCTCGCGGATTTCACGTTCTGAGAATCTTGAGGAGCTTGTGTCAGGTTTACAGGTTTCAGCCAGAATTTAGCCAGAGCCTTGTTCAATGAAAATAGTAATTCATGGCAAACAGCACACACGCCGTCAGCATCATGCCGAGAAAGGTGATGATGAACTGGCGGTTGCTGTTGGCGTACAGTTCGGTGGATTTGGCCTGTTGCTCCACCATGGCTTTGCGCCATTCCACGTCCACTTTTTTCAGGGCTTGCTCCAGCCGGATGATGTCCTTTTTGGCAGACAGGCGTGAGTCGAGAATCAGTTTTTCCAGCCGCAATACGTCTTGTTGGGTGGCAATATGGTCAGGACTGAGGGAGGCGGCGACGGCATGGGCGGTTTCTTTGCTGATGCCGATTTCTATGAGGTCGCTAAACAGTTTGTCGTCCATTGGTTTGTTCTCAGTCTGTCTGACAAAAAATTATAGCAGGTGATCCGTGAAAATAAGCATTGGTACACAAGGCTTCCGGGGCGAGTTGCCCGGCGTGGACCTGAACTGCCGGAGAATAACGCCACTGTGGCCCGAAATTGCCGGTTGTTGACCGGGGCCATTATGCCCTTGCGTGCGCCGTTGGATTACGGTGTGGTGCAAAAGAGTGGCACACAGACGGCTCAGGGTAGCCAGTCCTCATCCAGCAGTTGTTCCCATGGCCAGGGACAGGCTTCAGGAAAACTGGTGTCGGTGAGCCATTGTTCATGGGGCAGGTATTGATTCATTTGTTTAATGGCACGTTTTTTGGCGTAAGGGTAGCTGGTTACCACCGCTTCATCCTGGTGGCTTTTCAGATACGGATGTTTATTGAGCAGCCGGCTAATCTCACCACGGGCAGAATCAATACTGTCAAACCAACTGCGAAATTCCTGCGGCTCATACCGGCGTGGGTTGATGACTTGGGTCTGGTAATGATGTTTCAGCAAATGAAGTAACAAATTGACCAGGTGCGATTCCAGTTCATCAACGAAATCCCCCATGCGGTACTCCATGGTATGCAGAAGGTTATCAATATCCAGCTCATCGAAACGGCGTTCGGCCAAAAGTGTTCGCTGAAGGGCAAGCCATTTGGGGTAATCGCTGTGGTAAAGCGGATATTTGCTGTTTTCCATTCTTTGAATCCTTTTATTCACTGCCCACCAGTTTAGGAGGCTGTCCGAGAATAGACTGCCCAAAGCCTGAAGAATTCACACCCTGTCTTCATTCCCTTGCGGAACATCTTGTTGTGGAACCACATCCGTACTCTCAAATATCTTATCCGCAGATGCCGCCACAAACCCCTGGTAAAGTTGACCGTTGGCCATTGGGTAGCGCCGGGCGAACTCGTAATAGCAGCCAGGGACTTTCATGGTGGTGTCATCAAAGGTCACGTCCACCGCTTTGGCCAGGGTTGAGGATTGCTCCAGCAAGACGTCCGGGGAGCCTTTGATCAGGCCGCCACTGGTATTCATGTCATACCCTTTATCCAGCAGCAGTTGATTGACGCTTTGAATATCCGGGTGTGAACTCAAATGGTTAATGGATACCGTAAAGTGATTGGGGCGAAAGCCATGGGCCGCTACCCAGGAGGCGTATTCGCTCTCTACTGCCAGGGTTTCGTATTGGTCAGAGGTCAGGCTCCAGGGGCGACCGGAGTAGCAGAAATTCTGATGGGCGACAGTGGCTTCCGGTACCTGCGTTACCAGGTCATAAATTATGTCCTGGCAGTTGTCTGGCAACTCTTCTACTTTCAGCTCACTGATAAAGACTTTGGGCAGGGTTTTATCCGGGTGTTGAAAATATCGGGCATAAAGTTTCTTGGTGGGAAACTGATAGTCGTCAACGGGTTGATAGCCTGTTTCAACAAAAGGAAGAGCGAGGTTATTCAGTGCCACTTTTTCAAGATTGTAGGTGCGCAGGGCGATATGGTCGTTGATGACCTGACCGTGATTCAGATCGGCAAAGAGCTGGTGAATCGGTTTAGCATCGGGGGTCAGGGCAAGGTAGTCCTGCCACATGGCGTCCAATAGTTGCTGGATAGTGAGTTGCATGTTGATGCTCCCGTGTTGAATCAGTCATTTTTACCCGGAATTTTGCCATGACTACTAGGAGGCTGTCCGAGAATAGACTGCCCTACTGCGGTTGCGATAAATTGGTCTAAAAATTCCTGCTTCTTCGTCAAATAGCCCCGCTATTCTCCTCAGAAGCAGAAATTTTTATCCTCAATTTCTCGCAATCCTCGCTACGGGCGCTATTCTCGGACAGCCTCCTAGGTCGTCTTCAGAAATGACCGGCTTTTCAGGTTATCCATAACAGAATGAGTCATTAATCGCTCTTTAACCAGTTCATATTTTCTCCCGAGGCGCTGGCATGGGCCAGACTTAATAATAATGCCGCACTGAGCCTGGCTCTTGGCACAAGGCTTTTGACGTTTAAATATTCCTGATCACTGTGGATCGCTCCTCCCTGAACCCCAAGCGTATCGATATTGGGAATCCCGGCTGAGGCAAGGTTGTTACCATCGCAACAACCGCCCGTCGGTTTAATGTCCAGGGGAATACCCAACTCATGCCCGATGTTTTTTGCCAGTGTCAGCAGTTGTTTATTGGCAGGACTGAGTACTTTGGGCTTGCGCGTAAATCCGCCATGCAGTTCCAGTTGAATGCCATCGCGCTGATTGATGCTTTCGATGATCTCGCTCAGCTTTTCCAGGCACCACTGTTCATCATCCGGCTGTTCCAGGCGGATGTTAAACTTGTGAATACAGCGATCAGGCACGATGTTGGTCGGGCCACCACCATGAATGTAGCCGGGGTTAAAGGTGATCCCGGGTTGTTGACCATTCAGGTCGTCCATGGCGGCAACAAAATCACAGAGGGCTCGAATGGCATTGCGCCCCAGGTGATGTTCACGGCCTGCATGAGCCGCTTTGCCATGGCTGACCACGGTAAAATTTCCACTGCCTTTGCGTTGCCCGGCCAGGTTGCCATCGGGAAAGCAGGGCTCGAAGATCATGCCCAGATGGACGTGTTGTGCAGCCTCTTGAATCAGGGGGGCTGAGCCGGGAGAGCCAATCTCTTCATCCGGGTTAAACAGTATTTCCCAGCCGATCTGTTCAGCCCATGGGCTTTGCTCAAGCACTTCCAGCGCCTTGAGCATTACCAGAATACCGCCTTTTAAATCAGTAACCCCGGGGCCATTGATGGTGTCATCATCCAGCCAGCGGACCTTTTGAAAAGGGCTGTCTTTTGGAAAAACCGTATCCATGTGACCGCACAGAAAGACCTGAAGAGGTGCTTCAGGGCGTTTGCGAATTCTTAATGCATCACCTAGTGGGTGCTGAATGATTTCTCCGCTGTCGTTTACCACCTTCCATGGGTTTACAGGTATGCGTTCATGGTCTTTTGATAAGTCAGAGGTCAGGGTCAGGAGCTGTTCCAGCACCTGGTTGACACCGTCACGGTTAAGGCTGCCAGAATTTATTTCTGCCAGTTCAATGGTTCTGGCCAACATTTCATCATGCTGATTATTGAGTAAATCCAGCCAGGGGAGAATTTCAGGGGGAAGGGTTTTTGCTGGCTTAACCATACGACATTCTCATTCTGTTTTTACTTCGGGTATGGAGTGTCAGATCAGGCAGGGTATGCATTCCCACGCGCAGCGCGGGAACGAGAAGTACCTCTGCCGACATGGCGAGGCGTTCAGGGCTCTCAGGCAGAAACCACGGTAGCAACCGCTCGTTCCAGCCGTGCCATACCCTCGTCAATGTCTTCATCAGGAATAATAAGTGATGGTGCAAAGCGCAGGACATTCGGCCCGGCAACCAGCAGCATCAGCCCTTCGTCTGCTGCAGCGGCAAGAATGTCTTTACCCTTTCCGTGATACTTCTCAACCAGTTCAGCGCCAATCAGCAGGCCTTTACCCCGCACGTCAGCAAAGATGCCATATTTGCTGTTAATCGATTCCAGGTGCTTACGGAAGCGGTCATGCTTGTTACTGACGTTAGCCAGCAGTTGTGGGTCATTAATGGTTTTGATCACTTCCAGGGCTACGGCACAGGCCAGTGGGTTACCGCCGTAGGTGCTGCCGTGGGTACCAAAACCAAAACTTTCCGCTACTTTGTTGGTGGTGAGCATGGCACCGATCGGGAAGCCTCCACCAAGGGATTTGGCGCTGGTCAGAATGTCCGGTGTGACACCAAGGCCCATATAGGCAAAGAGTTGGCCGGTTCTGCCCATACCGGACTGGACTTCATCTAAAACCAGCAGGGCATTATGCTGGTCACAGAGCTCTCTGACCCCTTTGATAAATTCAGGGTCAGCAGGAATAACCCCACCTTCACCTTGGATAGGCTCAGCGACAACAGCGCAGGTACGGTCAGACATCAGGGCTTTGAGTGCCTCAAGGTCGTTGTAGGTGGTGTGCAGAACACCGCCGGGAACTGGCTCAAAGCCCTCACAGTATTTCTTTTGTCCACCGACGGTCACAGTAAAGAGTGTTCTGCCATGGAACGATTGGTAGAATGAGACGATCTCATGCTTATCCGGGCCAAAGTTATCGTACGCGTACTTTCTGGCCAGCTTAAACGCGGCCTCATTGGCTTCTGCACCGGAATTACAGAAGAAGATTTTGTCCGCAAAGGTGTTGTTGATTAACTGTTGAGCCAATTCGAGAGCCGGTTCATTGGTATAAACATTACTCAGATGCCACAGTTCTTCACCTTGCTTTTTCAGGGCATCAATCAGGGCCGGGTGGCAATGTCCCAAAGCATTGACGGCGATGCCGCCGGCAAAGTCCAGATACTCTTTTCCTTCCTGATCCCAGATTCGTGACCCTTTCCCACGCACAGGCACCATGGCTTGGGGCGCATAATTGGGAACCATAACCTGATTAAAGGTTGAACGATCGACGGCGTGCTCTAACATGCTATTACCTCCTGGTTATAGTGGGCCCGGGAAATTCCACCGCTTCGGTGATTCTCTGAAGTTCGAACGGCTCATTCCTGTTCGAATAGCTGCTCAAATGGCTAAAGCCCGCTTTTATCATTTATACGAGTAATTCTACACAAGCCTCAAGAGTTTGTACGGGTATATTTTCGTTCTTATAGGTTTCTCCCCTGCATTTTTCTAAACAGGTAATAAAGTACTGGTACTACCGCTAGAGTCAGCAGTGTGGATACCCGCAGGCCGCCAATAATTGTCCAGCCTGTGGGTGACCACACCACCGAGTCGGACAGTGTCAAGGGCCGCAGAGCTGGCAAACGGTTACACCAGCCGCAGGATGACCGGATCTCTGGTTTTGTTGACTTGTTATCGATGCATACATTTCCCGGAAGAACTTCATTCACGAGGGGGTTATGGCATTGAGAGGAAAGGCGTTGGAACCACTCTCAGCAGAGAGTGGCTTTACAGGCTCAGCGAAAGCGCTTGCTGGCAATCTCTGCCTGCTTTAATTCATGCTGAATAGCACCGTAGATCTGCTGAAACTCACTGTCATAGCGAACCAGGCTTTGGCTGAACTCGGGCATTAACTGAGCCATTGACTCGCCGGTATTCTCCGGGAGTGTCTCCGGGATCAGTTTGATCGCTTGAGTTAAATGGTATTCCGTTTGACGGACAAAGGTCATCAGGCGCTCATACTCTGTGCCCATGTTTTGCAGGTCCGGTTTTCCCCCTGAACGGGAAAGAGCCATTGCATCAAATACCTGCTGAAGTCGCACATCGTACTCTGCCAGAGCGGCATTCACTTGCTTCAGCTGGCTAACCTGGCCTGCATCCACCGCAGCGCCAACCGGAGCGACAGGGGCTTCCTGAACACTATTACTGGCATCGATAACTGCCACTTCGGGCTGTTTGCCAAGCGCCATATCCGGGCGAAACGGATTGGCAGCCGACAGGTTGGCCAGCAGGTTTTCTACTTTATCGAAATCCATCTCCAGCATTTTGGGGAGCTCCGTCAGCTGATTGGTATAGCTGGTTTCAACTTTATCCTCGGCAGCCGCCTGGACTGAAGGGCCTATCTGCGGGTCTCTAACAGGGTCGGGTTGGAATGGGCGGTTATTGATCTGATCCGTCAGTGACGACGACATAGCACGTTCTCCTTTTTGGCCATTACCTAAAGATTAGTTGATAGTTTTTTTCTATCAGTTTGCTTGTGTTGTTTTATTTTTATAATTGATAATCATTCTCATAGAATAAAGCCAATAACGACGAAAAATTATCAAGACCGGAGAACACCATGGCTAAAACAGTTTCTTTTGCAGCAGTCCACTTTTGTGTTGCGTTTTCAGTAGGCTACCTGATGACCGGTGATGTTATGATCGGTGGTGCCCTGGCGATGGTTGAGCCTGCTGTGAATACAGTGGCTTATTATTTTCACGAAAAGGTCTGGAATCGATCTGAAAAGGCCAGCCCAAAGACTGCCGACACAGCTTTCAACCCGCTGAAGGCTCTTAATCAGCTGAGGGCTCTCAACCCACTGAAGGCTCTGAATGCATAGCAATAGCTCCCTTATTCAGACCTTCAAAAGCGACGACCCGGATGGTTTTACCTGGCTTTCGCTCCGCCAGAGAGCGGGCAATATGGCTGGCAAGCAGTTCAACCGTGGAATCGGTATCGATGATATAACAGTGAGCACTTGGCAGGCTGAGTTCGAAGTAACCTTGTTTGGCCGTGTAGCTGAATCGGTAATGATCCAGGTTGTTGTCCGTGAAGGAGTCCTTTAGATCCTCTTTTGTGGCTACATAGATGTCACGCCACTTTGCTGCCCACCATGCCTCCAGCGCCTGATCCCGCTGTTCATCGACAAAAACCTGAATCTGTGAGCGATGGCCATGGGCAATCCGCTGGCAATCCCCATCGTGTTTCTTCAACCCATGGCTGTAGTGATAGTAAGCCCCGCCAATCTCCTCAGGGTATAGCCTGAGTTCAACCCTGGTAACATTGTCTGGCAGCTCCTGTTGTACGGCATCCTCCAGAAAGGGGGTGAGTAACTCCGGAGTGATCGTTTCGGCATCCACCAGCAACACAGCCTGTGCCGGTGCTGAACAGGTAATCTCCCCACGACGTGATTTGAAGCTGACAACTAACTGATCTTTGTTATGGGTAATGGAAGTTGCTTCTGCCTTCAGGGGAATCAGAAGGCGGTGATCCGACAGGCTGTCCAGTAAGGCTTTAACCTGTTTCTTTACATGGCCAAAATCAAACACCATGCCCTGATGATCAAGCTCACCACCCAGCACCACATCCACAAGCCAGGTTTCACCCACCAGTCCTCGCGTTGGACAGAGGTAACTGAAGTCCAGGGTAGTCAGCTGGTTTACGAACAGAGCCTGCATATTACTTCCACAATCAATAATGGTGAATGGATTTGAAAATCATCTGATTTTGGAACGAACTATTCAAATTATCCACAGGGGCAGAGTAGGCCAGGATCCCGAAAACAGCCATAAGCGGACTCATGCCCATATAAGTAGTTAACCAAATGAAATCATATATTTCTGACTAAGTTGTCAGTCACTCCCGGCAACTGCTCCTGCGTTGCTCTAGCTCCTGCATCCATGCAGTCGTGCGGCGTTGCAACTCCGGTCACATAGCTACGGCTATGCTCCCTACGTTGCGCCTTGCATAGCAACTGCCCACTTAGCCAGAAATATACGATTCCATTTGGCCAACTACTTATGGGCATGATGAATTTGATGGGTATAAAGTACTGTTTACGCTTGCTACAGAACAGCCCCGCGATTATCTTCTCCTACCGGAAAGGTCAATACGTATCAAAAGGAGTCAGGCTTGAGCCCTGTTATAACCCCGGAAGAACTGGTGTTTGATGCCGAACATATCTGGCACCCCTACAGTAAGACCATTAATCGGGTGGATATGTTCCCGGTGGTTGGGGCCGAAGGTGTCTATTTGCACCTGAATGATGGTCGCCGGGTTATTGATGGCATGTCTTCCTGGTGGTGCATGGTGCATGGCTATAACCATCCTGAAATGAATGCGGCACTAAAGCATCAGATTGATGATTTCTCCCATGTGATGTTTGGTGGCCTGACCCATAAACCGGCGATTGACCTGGCAAAAAAACTGGTGGCCATGACCCCGGAACCGATGCAAACGGTGTTTTTTGCTGACTCCGGCTCTGTGGCTGTTGAAGTCGCCATCAAAATGGCCATGCAATACTGGATTGCCCGGGAGCGACCTGAAAAAAACAAGATGCTGACCGTCAGGGGCGGGTATTACGGCGATACAACCGGTGGCATGTCTATTTGTGACCCAGATGGCGGCATGCATCACTGGTTTACCGGAATTCTGCCACAGCACTATTTTGTCTCCCGCCCTGAGTGCCGTTTCGGTGAAGCTTTGGCAGAGAGTCATATTAATGAGTTGCAGCAGATGCTGGACCAACGGGGAAGCCAGCTGGCGGGGGTGATTATTGAGCCCATTGTTCAGGGTGCCGGAGGCATGTATTTTTATTCCCCGGAATATCTGGTGCGTCTGCGCCAGCTGTGTGACGACTATGAAGTTCTGCTGATTCATGACGAAATTGCCACAGGGTTTGGTCGTACCGGCAAGCTGTTTGCCTGTGAGCATGCTGGCGTTGTTCCGGATATCATGTGTGTCGGAAAGGCTCTGACGGGTGGTTACATGACGATGGCGGCAACCCTCTGCTCCGAGCAGGTCAGCCGCACCATTTCTGAACATGGTCCGTTTATGCACGGCCCCACCTTTATGGCCAACCCACTGGCCTGTGCTGCCGGTAATGCCAGCCTGGAGATTTTATCCAGAGGCGAATGGCGTGGTCAGTTGACGGCGATTGAACAAACGCTCAGAGAAGACTTGATGCCTTGTGTTGACCTGCCTGCTGTTGCTGATGTCCGGGTGTTGGGTGGCATTGGGGTCGTGGAGTTGCAAGAACCGGTGGTGATGTCTGAAATCCAGCCGTTGTTTGTTGCAGAGGGCGTTTGGGTCCGGCCTTTTGGCAAGCTGGTGTACGTGATGCCACCCTACGTCATTTCCAGCGATGAGCTGAAAGCACTGTGTCGCGCTATTTGTCGGGTGCTTCATCGGGTTAGCCGCTGAACCGGTTTGCCGCAAGAGCAGTAGCCAGCTAACTTTCATTTTCACACTATTATTTAACCGTAACTTAAAGGAGTATTCCTGATGGGCGCTGGCCTTCCTAAAACCCCGGAACAGTTCCACAAAATTCCCCATGCACGACTGGCGATTATCGGCAGCAGTTGGCACAGTGACTGTGTCGATGCCATGATTAACCGGGCTCAAAAAGAGCTGCTGGCACTGGAGGTCAAGCCGGAGAATATCTCAATTCACAAAGTCCCGGGCTCACTGGAACTGCCGCTTGCGGCACGAATTCTGTTTGAAAAAGACCCTGAGCTGGATGCTATCCTGGCGTTTGGTGTGGTTCTGAAAGGGATCACCAGTCACGATGAAATGGTACTTCATGGTGTATTTGAAGGATTCATGGATGTCACAGAACGCTTCGGAAAACCTGTGATCAATGAAGTCATCGGAGTAGATAGCGTTGAGGACGCGCAAAAAAGAGCCGGTGATGATCACATGAACAAGGGCGTAGAGGCAGTCTACGCAACCTCTGAACTGTTGCACTGGATAAACCAGATTAAAGGAGATAAAACTTATTGAACCTGGTACAAGGTTTCAAGGCAATTGATGGGTTCCATCTATTATTGCCCCCCAAACTCCGTTCGTCCTGAGCGGAGTCGAAGGACGCAAACTCCATACCCTGATAAAGACTGTGCCAATCACCCTTCGTCCGTTCATCCTGAGCCGAGTCGAAGGGTGCTCAGGGTGAACGGAGATTGTGCGCATCAAACTCATTGAAAGGATGTACTAAGTCGGATCACTGCCATTGTGGTCCACCTGGCTCTCTCCCTCTGCCAACCCCATAGCGGGTAACAGGTCTGCGTTCACCATAGCGGTTACACAAGAGTCTGACCACACGTTAATGGCACTCTCGAGCATATCAATCAACGCATAAAACGGCAGAATAATAACCAGCAGTTGCAGTGGTACTCCCATCGCGGCAAGAAATGCGCTGGATAACATATAACACCCCATGGGCACACCGGCATTACCAATGGCGGCAATACTGGCAATGACGATCCATGAGAGTAACTCCAGGGGTGAGAACATGACGCCATTACTTTGTGAAACAAACAGAACCGTTATCAATATGAAAGCAGCACAAGCGTTCATATTGACAGTAATGCACAAAGGGAGGCTGAAACGGGCCACTTTACTCTGAACCCCCATGTTTTTTTCAGCGCAATCAACCGCATAGGGCAGAGCCGCCGCCGACGATTTGGCGAAAAAAGCCACGGTTAGCGCTGGCCACATGGCTCTCATGGTTTGCCAGGGAGAAATGCCTTTGAATTTCAGCAACAGCGGCAACATAAGGCCAGCCTGTACGATATTGGCCAGCACCACGCACAGCAGATAAAGAACAAGGTCCTGGAGAACCTTCTGACTGTGCAGATCGTGGATAAACTGGTTAACAAATGCCCAGACCGCCAGAGGCATAAGTTTCAGGATCAGGCCGGTCATCTTCATGATGGCAGCAAACATACTGTCAAAAAAGGCATGCAAAACAGCCTTGTGCCGTTTTTCCAGAGCCATAATGGCAGCACTGAGCAGAAGGGCCAGAAACAACACGCCCATCACATTATGAGTGTAAAAGGGCTCGATAAAACTGGCAGGAATCACGCCGAGCAGATAAGACCAATAACTGCCAGAGGGGCCTGAAGGTTCGGTGGCTCCGGCTAATGCATCAGCCTTTCCCGCCGGAGCAATGAATAAGTAAAGGACCAGGGCAACAGTAGCGGCAATCAGGGTAGTGATCACCGTGTATTTCAGAACCTGACCACCCAGGCGTTTTACCTCTGACGCTTCGCCCATTCCGGACAGAGTGGAAACCAGGGCAAAAAAGATAATGGGGAGGCTGATCAGTTTCAGCATGCGTATAAACAGGTCGGATACCACATCACCGGCCTGATTGAGTGCATTCAGGTCAAGCCATCCGGTGATAACTCCGAACAGTCCGGCTATGAGTAGAATCATAGTGCCATTTATAATGGGTTGTTTTTCCGTGTTTTTGTTACCTGGCTGCATAGCTTTTGGGGTCTGTCTACTGGATTGAACTCTGAGAATAGACACGATTTTTACGGGTTATTATTTTGTTTTGGTATTTACATAGTCACTATTGGTAGAGATAGCTTTATTCCTCGGACAGGCTCCTAGTCAGATTGACTGTTATTTGGTCGGCTTTATGGGGGCAGTTTGACTGACTTCATTTATTAATTTAATGAATAATTTTTCGCTCAATTATTTTTGCGGTGGAATATTCTTTTGGTACTTATGACCAGTTTTTTTTTGACTACACTACCTACCTCAAAGGCCCGTGCAGCTGAACACTAATGATTCCATAAAGTGACGCCTGCTGAATTACTGAGGAGTAGTAACGTGTTGAGACAAATCCACTTTTCACTATCCATCGCTGAGCCAAGGCCCGGGCTGACCCGAAAAAAATGGATCTATCATAAATATTCCCTGATCCCGGAGGTCTTTTCCAAAGAGGATTCAGATGATGCGGATGAGTACATACAGGAATGGAACTTTCCCCATCCCGGGCAGAAAGCATTTCTGCGGGTTGATCCTGCTGGCCTGGTCAATGCCAGTGTGGCTCTGATGCAGAAAATGAGACTTCAGTCAGGGAGGCGAACCTTTTCAAGGTTGTGAGATGCTGCGATCTAAATAAGCCGTTCGTGATTATTGCTGGCCATGGTAGCCCACTGCATATAAGGAAAGACCCGACAGAAAAATAATATTAGAATCCTGGCCGAACATAGCAAACTACTGTGAAGGTCAAATGACAAACCAACCAGCCTTTATCCGGCAGACTTTCCCTGTTGGGCCTCTGCAATGTAACTGTACAATTATTGGTGATCCGGTCACCCGTAAGGCATTTGTCGTAGATCCCGGTGGCGATCCTGACATTATTATGACCAAGCTCCGGGAGCTGGATCTACAGGTTGTCGCGCTTATCCACACCCATGCTCATCTGGATCATTTCCTGGCCAGTGGCGACATCAAAAAACAGACCGGTGCGCCCATCTATCTCCATCAGGGGGATAAGTTCCTCTGGGACAACCTTGAAATGCAATGCCGTATGTTCGGTGTTCCTTATAGCCCGGTTCCAGATCCTGATTACTGGTTAACAGATGATGAAGAACTGCCGTGCTGTGAAGGTGTGGCCATGCACACTCCGGGGCATACGCCCGGCTCCATGTGTTTCTGGTTTGAACAGCCAAAGCTTCTGATCGCCGGGGATACGCTGTTCCGCCGGTCAATTGGGCGAACAGACTTGTGGGGCGGAGACTACAAAGCCATTGAACGATCGATCAAACAAAGACTCTATACGCTGGACGAAGAAGCCATTGTGGTCACCGGACACGGTCCTGATACCACAATAGGTGAAGAAATTCGTGAAAATAGTATTATTCGCGGCTGATTTGCTTAGGAAAACCATTATGTCATTGAAAAGATTATTTGCCGTTGCCACCCTGTTGATGGGGTCTTTGCTGGCAGGCTGTCAGACAACCAATCCCTACACCGGTGAACAGCAGGCCAGCAAGTCAACCAAGTATGGCCTTGGTGGTGTTCTGGCGGGTGCTGCGATTGGTGCTATCGCCGATGGTGGTGATGGTGCACTGAAAGGTGCCATCATCGGTGGTGCGGCAGGTGCCGGTTATGGCCATTATCTGGATCGACAGGAAAGAGTACTGAGAGCAGAGCTGGAGGGAACCGGCGTACAGGTATACCGCCAGGGTGATGAGCTGAAACTGATTATGCCATCCAATATCACTTTCGACTCCAGCAAATCCGATATCAGATCGGCTTTCTATCCGGTGCTGGGTTCTGTGTCGAAAGTGTTCAGGGAGTACGACCGTAACATGATCGAAGTGGTTGGTTATACCGACAGTACCGGAGGGGATAAGATAAACGTACCTCTCTCCCAGGACCGGGCTGACAGTGTTGCTAACTATATTGCTTTTCAGGGGGTCAGCGGTGACCGCATTGTTGCCTATGGCCGTGGCTCTTCAGACCCTATTGGCAGCAATAAAACCGCTGAAGGTCGTGCCAAAAACCGTCGTGTAGAAATCAACCTTCTTCCCGTCCAGCCGCGATAAAAAAGAGTCGGAGCTCCCCTGGCGATTGCACAGGGGAGGGCGCGAAAGGTAGAGTGCTTTTTTGAAAACACAAAGGACGCGAAGAGCACGAAGTCTTTGAAAAGATGACTTCGTGAGCTTGGTGTCCTTTGTGGTTTAAGGCTTGTGTCACTTTCGCGACAACCTTTCTTGCTAATAGCCAATTGGGTAACGACTTCGGTATGGTGCTCGAATCAGCTCAACTTTTTATAAAAGAATAATAAAAAAGTGCCTTTAGATAACAGAAAGTCGATCGTTTTTTGATCTAAGTCAGTTCATAAGGTAAGCAAATGTATCAAAATCTCGCGCCCAAATTCAGATGATCAGAGCTGTCTTGGCAACGTTTTTATATTTTTTTTAAAAAACGGCAACTAAAGGTAAACAGGTGCAAAAAGCATTCTCCCTTCTACAAAAAATCGGGCGCTCGCTGATGCTGCCCGTGGCAATTCTGCCCGCTGCCGGTATCCTGCTGGGGGTAGGTAGTGCAAACTTTTCAATCTTTCCTGAAATCTTGAACCATATCATGGCTCAGGCGGGGGGGGCTGTTTTTGGTAATCTGCCTCTGCTGTTTGCTATCGGCGTGGTACTCAGCCTGACGGATAACGATGGTGTTTCTTCTCTGGCAGCGATTGTAGGCTATGTGGTTCTGCTCGCTACCATGGGGGTTATGGCCAACACTCTGGGTATCGAAACCAAAACCATCATGGGTATCGCTTCTATTGATACCGGTGTGTTTGGCGGCATCCTGGTGGGTATTCTGGCATCGGTCATGTTCAACCGCTTCTATAAAATCCAGCTGCCTGAGTACCTGGGCTTTTTTGCGGGCAAGCGCTTTGTGCCGATTATCACCGCTTTTGCTGCTATCGTGATGGGTGTGGCGCTGAGCTTTATCTGGCCACCCATCGGTAATGCCATTGATGCTTTTGGTAATTACGCCGTTGAAGGTAATCCTGTGACCATGGGCTTTGTCTATGGCTTTATCGAGCGTCTGCTGATTCCATTTGGTCTGCACCATATCTGGAACGTACCTTTCCAGTCTCAGATGGGTGAGTTTGTCACTGCTTCTGGCGTTGTGGTGAATGGTGACATTCCACGTTTCTTTGCCGGTGACCCGACTGCTGGCTTCCTGGCGGGTGGCTTCCTGTTCAAAATGTTTGGTCTGCCAGCGGCGGCGATTGCCATGTGGCGCAGCGCGAAAACCGAAAACCAGAAAGCGGTGGGCGGTATTATGATGTCTGCGGCTCTGACCTCTTTCCTGACCGGTATTACTGAGCCTATAGAATTCTCCTTCCTGTTTGTTGCGCCAATCCTGTACGGAATTCACGCACTGCTGGCAGGTATCGCATTTGTGATCACCAACTTCTTCGAAATCAGAATGGGCGGCTCGTTCTCCCACGGTCTGATTGACTACGCCCTGTCATTCAGCATTGGTACCAAACCAGCCATGATTCTGGTATGGGGCCTGGCTTACGCGGCGCTGTATTACACCGTGTTCACGCTTGTCATCAAGATGTTCAACCTGCGTACACCGGGTCGTGAACAGGAAGCAGAAACCGGGAATACTGCTGAAGCTGGCAGTGAGCTGGCCAGAAAATTGTTCATCGCTTTTGGTGGTCAGCGCAATATCAAGAGCATTGACGCCTGCATCACCCGTCTGCGTGTCACTGTGGATAAGCCAGAGAATGTGGATGTTGAAGCCATCAAGGCTCTGGGTGCCACCGCTGTGCTGGTGGTAGGCCAGAATATGCAGGCCATCTTTGGTCCACGTTCTGATCAGATCAAGACCGAGATGAACGAGCTGATGAAAAGTGGTCAGGCTCCGGAAACCGGCGAACTGGCCCTGGCCTGATAGTTAAGCTCGATAAAAGAGCAGTAAATGATTGTCTTTGCAGCCGTGCCCACGTTTATCGTGGGCACGGTTTTTTTTATTGGCAGGAAGGATAAATTACCGGTTTGTGGAGTCTAATGGGCGGCTAAATAACATAACTTATGTCTAGGAGCCTGTCGGACTTAAGCGTCCGTAGCGAGGATTGCGAGAAATTGAGGATAAAAATTTCTGCTTCTGAGGAGAATAGCGGGGCTATTTGACGAAGAAGTAGGAATTTTTAGACCAATTTATCGCAACCGCAGTAGGACAGTCTTAAGTCCGACAGGCTCCTGGCAGTTAAGAGGAGTGATTTCCGTGGAGGCAAGATCCGCAAGTTATGACCTTTGGCCTACACAGGACAGGTCTCGTGAGGACTCAGTTCAAGGGCGTTCTGAGGAAAGAGGCTCGGGTTTTATGCGGCGTATAAAAAGGATTTTCTGTCCGTGCTGTGTGCGTCAGCCAGAAATATTTGACCTGGTGGTTCCTGGCCAGGCACCGCTTCGTATAGATCTTCGCAATGAGCCTCAGCTACGTGACCGGCATATTGCTCAACTTGTCTCAGAGTGCATGCCCGGTAACGCTATGGATAATGACCGCCTGCAGATGACCAATGCAGTTATTGAGGGCTTGGTGGCGAATATGATCCGGGAAAGGGCCGATGTCGGCCGACAGGCTTCTGCGGAGGAGAGTAAGCCGGAGTTTGTAGGGATTCTTGAATCAAATATTGTTCCGTTCAATGAGATACCCGAACTACCGGCTGAGATATCCCGGGAAGGGATATCTAAAGAGTGTTGTATTGATTTGGGAGAGGTTGATGATCCTGTTCTCTGTAATAAGCAAACATACAGTTATCAACTCTTGGCAAAGCATTACATTAATAGTCTTGGCGAGGATCCCGTAGGGAATCCCTTAAATTGGCAAGAGGTTTACCGCTTATAAGGTTGGGTAATTTCAGCAGAAAATGAAAACTATTCCAGTGACTGACGATCCAACTGCCGATATTGCAGGGCTTCGCCCAGATGTGGGCTTTGCACCGAGGCACTGCCAGCAAGGTCGGCAATGGTTCTGGCCACTCGTAAAATCCGATGCAGCCCTCGGGTTGATATTTGCAGTTGCGCGGATGCCCTGGTGATCAGCTCTTTCTCCTTTTCACCCAGCGCACAGACTTCAAACAGCTCCCTGGACGACAGTTGGCAGTTGATTTTTCCCTGTCTGACCTGCTGTCTCTTCCGGGCGTTGATCACCAGCTCTCTCATCTGTTCTGAACCGGTTTCATCGTTGTTCTGAACAGCAGGCTCCATCATGGTTTGGATAGTCTGGGATGGCACCTCAATCTGAAGGTCAATACGATCCAGTAATGGCCCGGATAATTTGTTCCGGTAGCGTCTGATCTGGTCCGGTGAACACCGGCAGGTTCGCTGACTGTCACCCAGGTAACCACAGGGGCAGGGGTTCATGGCACCAACCAGCTGGAATCGGGCCGGAAAACGCTCCTGACCTTTGGCCCTGGTGATGACTACCTCACCATTTTCCAGGGGCTCTCTGAGTATTTCCAGGGCCGCGCGGGCAAACTCCGGCATTTCATCCAGAAACAGAACACCGTGATGGGCAAAAGAGATCTCCCCCGGTTGCGGTATGCTGCCACCGCCCACCAGGGAAACCGATGAAGAGGAGTGGTGCGGTGTGCGAAAAGGGCGCTGCCAGAGGGTATCCATGGAGCTGGATGTGAGTGAATGAATTGCGGCCACATCAAGGGCTTCGCTCTCTGTCAGTGGTGGCAGCAATCCGGGCAGACGACTGGCCAGCATGGTTTTCCCGGTACCGGGTGGACCAAAGAGAAGCAGGTGATGCGAGCCGGTAGCGGCAATCAGTAACGCTCTTTTGGCTTGCTCCTGACCCCGGACATCCGCCAGGTCTGGATAGTTTGTTGTAAAACTGTTTCGGTCGGGTTTTGCCGGTTCAATCGGCGTCTTTTCCAGCAGGAAAGCGCAAACCTCCGGGAGACTGCGGGTGCCAATAATCGTGACGCTGCTGACCATGGCGGCAACAGAGGCATTCTGCTCAGGAAGAATCAATGACCTGTTGATGTCTTTGCAGGCTAATGAAGCAGGAAGCACCGCCCGGACAGGGCGAAGATGACCAGAAAGCGCCAGCTCACCAAGAAATTCCCTATCTTCAAGAGCCTCACCCGGCAGTTGTCCCGAAGCCACCAGAATGCCCAGGGCAATGGGCAGATCAAAGCGACCGCCTTCTTTCGGGAGGTCGGCCGGGGCTAAATTCACCGTGATGCGACCATCGGGAAATTCAAAGCCACTATTAATAAGTGCACTGCGCACCCGGTCTTTACTCTCGCGAACCGCCGCTTCCGGCAGGCCGACAATATTCAAACCGGGCAGGCCCTGAGAAAGATGGACTTCTACCGAAACCGCAGGTGCACGTATGCCCTGATTTGCCCGAGTGTAAACCTGCGCCAGTGTTGAAGGCATTGTTATTATTGACCGATTAAACAACGTTAATGGATCAAAGATAGCAGCTTATGAAAGAGTTACTGTGTAATTTGCGCCATTCAAACATTCAACAATGTTAATCAGGAACTTCTTTGCATCGTAATAGTCAGATCGAATAAAAGTTTACATTTACAGCATCCAGGTGGATAAAAAATAAGTCTATTAAAAGCGTCGAACTATGAATACGGTTGATTGCTGCAGAAATGCTTTACCAGCGAAGAAACAAAAAAAAGATACGCAAACAGCGGTGTCCAGTTCATCTGATGATAGTGACAGTCACTGGTTCATCACGTCTTCTGCCTTTACCAATGTCGCTTCAGCCGAAGTTGGAGCGGGAGTAATACAGAAGGCATTTTCATCCACTGCGGGGTTACTGAAATCAACAGAGGCAAAACAACCCGGGCTACCTCGCTCTGTTGCTATTCAACCTTCTGCTGACCCCTTTATTGATGGTCCTGCCCGTCCTGTATCTGGCCATCAACGCCAGTTGCTTGCCTGTTATTTACAGCTGCCAGAGGAAATAACCAGTAAAGAAGAGTTTAACCAAAGGATAAAATTTTCCAGTTGGCTGAGTAGAGCCTGGGTGCTTCAACATACCCGGGTAGAGGTTCTTAAGAGTGTGCTGACGGCTGACCTGGTCAAAGACTATGAATTGTATCTCCAGGATTTGCCTCCGGCTGCAATCACTGAAGCCCTTGCCCGGGAGTGCCTGAAAAAAAATGTCGGGCTGGAGTGGTTTTATCAAAATCTCCCGGCCCGGTTGAAAACCCGTTCATTTAATAAATTTTGCCTTCGGATCGGTGCTCTGCCAGTCAATATCGCCTCTGATTATGTCCGGTCAGTTCAGTTTCCTGATCTGGTGGCGACTTGTCCGGATACCCTGAAGTATGTGCCCCCCGAGCATCAAAATTATCCCCTGTGCCTGGAGGCGATCAAAAAAAAACCCAAGTTAATTGAGTTTGTGAATCCTTGTGCGACGTTTTACCCCGAATTATGTTCCATGGCGGTACAGAAATTAAACTTTCTCTGCAACTCTATTTCAGAATCGGTAGCAGATCAGCTGATTGATCAATTGGGAATTACTGATTTGGAGGATATGCCGCAGTCTTTACGTACGTATCAGCGCTGCGTTAAGGCTATCAGGCAAACTGACCTGTTGAATCAGTTTGATTTTATCCCTCGCCAGATATTCCTGGAGCACCCGGAGCTGGCCAATGAGGTTTTTCACCGGCAATGGAGTTCTTCGCTCCTGAAGCAATTGCCTGATTCGGCAAAAACAGAAGATTTTTGCCGGCGATACCTGGATAAATGGCCTGGCTCTATTTCCGGGTGCCCCCCATCCCTGATGCGTGCTCATCCTGAATGGGTCGAGCGGGCAATAAGGGCAGGTGATTCAGATCGGGCTTTTCCTGAGTCGTTTCGAACTGTGGACTTGTACCGTCGCATACTGAGAATCTCCCCCTTGAACTGCTCTGTGCCAGAAAAAAAAATTCAGGATCATCCCGATCTTCTGTTCCTGGCGGCCTGCAGTGGCTTATACTCCCTGAAAAAAATTCCAGCTCCGTTAAGAACCATGGATGTCTGTTGTTTGGCCCTTGAGGCTGCCGCGCCAAATTTAAAAACCATAAAGCATGTGCCTGAACCCCTTCGCCACCAGCTACCTTATGATTTATTGCTGGCCGTTGCCCCTCAATATCTCCCACAGGACATTCGCCAGGCAATGGTAGCCAGGGGGGATACCTGTATGCCATTGTCCTGCCGACAACGGGGCAAGCCGATAATGCATCGATACATTTTGCTGGAACCACTGGAGCCGCGACCTTTTGATGAACTCAAGTTTTCCAGCAGTATATTTTTGCAGAAAGCCTTATTAAGCAGTGCTCCGTTTACCCTGCGCAACCTTGCTATGGGGCATGCGCTACAGAAAACCATTGAGCAGCACTGTTGCCAGCAGACACAGAGACTGCACCAGGCGCAGTTGCCAGTATGGACGGAGCCGTTATCCGGGAATTGTACTGTTTATGGGGGGCGGGCATTAATGATGAACACCCGTACGAAGATATCCCGCATGAAGTTTCTGCGCTGCGGGGAGCCATTGAAAGATTTTTTCCGTGAAGAGGCAGTGCACCGTTTTGTCTGGAACCACCGTCGGCTTGGGGGATTGCTGAAAAGTGAAGTACCGAGGCCTGTCGGGTTGGAACTGGTACCGGTTGATCTGATGCCTGAAGAAATTTTTGCCAGCTTTCGTTCAAGGCTGGAAACGGTGGTGGTGGACAGCCGGTGTTTTTATCTGATGTATCAATTTACTACACGCAATCAGGATTACAGCACACTGGCTCATCAGAAAGACCCTGACGGTAACAGCACCCGCGCAGAGCAGGGCTTGATTAACGCCAGTTATGACTTGGGGGTGTGGAGCAGCCTGGGCGCTGTGCACACTTCCACGATCCGGGCGTACCATTCGTTTCAAGATAAGCGCCGAGAGCTGTTTCTCTGTTTTATGTTTAACCATGCCCGGGCATTTCCAGGAGCATTAACGGCCTGGGACAGCAAGGCTACTGATGAATCGGATTGGGGGTACTCTGGTTTAAGGGATATTGGCGATATGGAATTTTACCCCGGAATCACCAGCTATTTTGATGCCGCTGATACTACTGCTTTTATGCCACCAGGCTTTGATCAGCGTGCGGCATTCATGAACGCTTTTTGTGAAAATATGGTGGCAGCGGTGCTCCATTACGCCAGAATGCATCGGGATGACTCGGATTATCACTATAAGGATGCCAAAGGCCGGGCAAAACTCGGTGCTTTTATTGATCAGGCCGTCGGGGCTTTTTTATCCGGCCTGGTTGGCAGGTCGGTGAAAACCGCAGAATATTTTGAATCGCCGGAAATCTTCCAGCAATGGCTGGAAAAAACCACGGCAGAAACCACATTATGGACTGCCCGGCAGAATCTGAATTCTGATTGTTTTGCCCGCAGTATCAATGAAAAAAGGTGTTATCCAGCGGAAGTCTACCCAGATCAGAAAATTAATTATCGCCAATACCAATACCCAGAGGATTTCACCAGTAATGGCCAGGATAACCTGGGAAATAATCATGGCCAGTTTGGGTTGACACTGCTGATTCGGGGCCTTTATCAGGTCGCTGCGGTGCTGGCTGTTGAGCTCGGTGGTGGCCATTGAAGCGGTTTATGGCCTTGAGCTGAGCATTATCGGGCATGATCTGCCAGAAGGAAACAACCAAACCGGTGACTTGAAAACTGTTGACCTGAATGGTGCCGCTGCTCGGGCTGAAGCAAAATTTCCAAATCCTGTCTTCTGTTTGCAAACGGCTCCTTTCCAGCCAACTCCCGTCTGCCGTCAACCCGAACAGAATCAGGCTTTGCGAATCCGTTTTAGGAACCACAGCCAGCAGGTAGCCTTCTTGATTGAAACCTACTTGTTCGACGGAAAATTCGATGCGTTGCCTGACCCACTCACCGGCGGGTTCAGCGCAAAGTTCACCAGCAGGTTTACGCTGATAGATATCCGTATGGCCCGCATGATCGTTAAACACAATGGTTTCACCGTTGGGACTGATTTTTGTCACGGACTCAGCCGGGAATGTCTCTGCCTGGCCCCATATTCCGGACGCCGCCTTGCGCCAGATTGTTACCCTCGCCCACTCCCATTGTCTGATGAATTCACAGGGGTCCGCAGAAAAATGAATCGTACCACCGCCGTATTGGTCCTTCTCCTGAACAGCGGGCAGCCATTGGTCGTCAGTCTTTAATTCCCAGATATCCAAACTATATTCAGAGTTGAAGATCAGAAGCCGACCATCGGGGCTGAAATTGGGTTTAAGATAGTAACAATCAATTCGCTGCTTGCAGGTTTTAATAATTCTCTTTTTTTCACGCCACTGCCCTTGTGGATCAAGGGCCACAATGATGGCAAAGAAATAATCTCGTTCAATAGCATCGTCATAATAATGATCGTCAAAATATATGACAAAATGGCGGTTGTCCGGGCTGAATAACACTTTCAGAGGAAACTCACACAGGTTCATTTCCTCCGCGTTAGATGTGAGTTTCAGGTCTTCAGCATGATCTTCAACCGTAATATTTCCCGTTTGTGACCAGGATTCATCGTCTGACTGGCTCATTATCGTAAAGTATGCTTCATCATAAAGCACAAGATGTTTGCTGTCGGGACTGAACAGCAAATTACGATTATAAGGTGTATCAATGCTGCCTCTATTGACCCACTGGCCATCAGCCCCACGACCGAGAATAGCACCCGTGTACTCCAAGTTAAAACAGACCAGTGACCTGGCATCCGGTGACAGGTATATCTTACTCATATGCTTGTCATTATGTTGAGGATAAACGTCACCCGTTGTTAGTTTTTGTTGCTCAACCCACTCACCATTCCTGCATTCATAAACAGACAGTAAATGCTCTTCGCCGCTCAAGTAGTAGTAGCGATAAAGTTCCGACCACGTACCGGTTACCGATTGCGGGACAAATAAAATATGGTCGGCATGCTGATGACCAAACCAGGCAAAATTATCGTGTTTGATTTCAGCTTTCCTGACCAGGTGTCCATGATCCAGAGCCAGAATATCACTGTAATTATCCGCCTTCCTCTTGATGAGGGTGGGAATATGATTACCCAATAGTTTATGCGAATAGGGATCAAAATTTGTGCTGCCACTGGGTATAAGGGTCAGTGCAGTCCCATTAAGAATCTGCTGGCGCAAATGGTTGGCATAAAATGAGTAAAAAGCCGGGCCCAGTTGCGCAGGGAAGTGTCGAACAGAAAATATGGACAACGTCCTGAGGTGCTCAAGGAGTTGCTGACTGGACTGAATGATTGCCCGGCACGAAGACTGCCTTTGCCTGGTCAGGGAGAGGAAGTAATGGACCTCCGCCAGGCCGCATGACCGCAGACGATCGCCCGTTGTCGGCGATGCTTGCCAGAAATTATTGATATCGCTGATTGATAAATAGCTGGCGATTTTGGCGAGCACTTCCTCGGGAACGCGAACCCACCGGTGATCAAAGCGAGCCATGTCACGGACTACTTCAGGCTTGATTTCATTGCCTGCTGTATCGACATCGGTACTGGTCTTTAACCCTGCTGCAGGTTGCATAATGTTAACCCCCCAAGGTGATTCAGGCTGTTCAAGAAACATAGCAACAATCGCAACATCCCGGGATTAAATATCGACAGAGCCACTACGGAGAAGCTGCATTTGTGGGTATCAACTTCTGCCCGGAATCATGAGAGTTTAATGTGGGGGCTATATTTTCGAAGAGGTTCGGTATGCATTCCCACGGAGGTCCGTGGGAACGAGGTGTTTGTGTATGGGGATCAGTGCTTAGATGCACTAAGCGGTTAATCAGGAGGTTGTTCAGACACGTTGATTCAGGGCATAGCTGGCCGGTGTGGAGAACCCTTGACCGGGCTAAGTAGTTGGCCAAATGGAATCGTATATTTCTGGCTAAGTGGGCAGTTGCTATGCAAGGCGCAACGTAGGGAGCATAGCCGTAGCTATGTGACCGGAGTTGCAACGCCGCACGACTGCATGGATGCAGGAGCTAGAGCAACGCAGGAGCAGTTGCCGGGAGTGACTGACAACTTAGTCAGAAATATATGATTTCATTTGGTTAACTACTTATACCGCACCAGCCAACGGGATAATCCCTAACAGGCATTCTCCGGCTGATGATCCCTGATCTGCCAGAAGGAAACAAACTTTGGCACTAAAAGATCACCGGCAGGGAGCAAACTGGTGACCAGAAGTGTGCGGCTGCACGGGCTGAAGCAAAATTTCCAAATACTGTTTTCTGTTTGCAAACGGCTCCTTTCAAGCCAACTCCCGTCTGCCGTCAACCCGAACAGAATCAGGCTGTGCGAATCCGTTTCAGGAACCACAGCCAGCAGGTAGCCTTCTTGATTGAAACCTACTTGTTCGACGGAAAATTCGATGCGTTGCCTGACCCACTCACCGGCGGGTTTAGCGCAAAGTTCACCAACAGGTTTACGTTGATAGATATCCGTATGGCCTGCTGGATCGTTACACACAATGGTTTCACCGTTGGGACTGACTTTTGTCAGGAACTTAGCCGGGAATGTTTGTGCCCGACCCCACATGCCGGACGCCGCCTTGCGCCAGATTGTTACGCACCGCAACCTCTTTCTGATGAATTCACAGGGGTCCGCAGAAAAATGAATCGTACCACGACCGCATTGGTACTTCTCCTGAACAGCGGGCAGCCATTGGTCGTCAGTATTTAATTCCCAGATATCCAAACTAACTTGAGTGGTGATGATCAGAAACCGACCATCGGGGCTGAAATTGGGTTTAAGATGGTAGTAATATCTTGGTGGGTTGCAGGTTTTAATCATTCTCTTTTTTTCACACCACTGCCCTTCAGGACCGAGGGCAAAAATGGCGACAAAGAAATAATCTCGCCTGACAGCATCCGCATCAAAATCACCGCTAATCCATGTAGCAAAATGGCGGTTATCCGGGCTGAATACCACTTCCAGATTAAGCTCATATTCGCTCATTTTATCGTCATTGGGTGTGAGTTCCAGGTCATCAGCACGATCTTCAACAATAATATCAGCCGTTCGTGACCAGGATTCATCGTCTGCCTGGCCCATTACCGTAATGCGTGATCTATGATAAAGCACAAGATTTTTGCTGTCGGCACTGAACAGCAAAGTATGATTGTAATTTGTACTAATGTTGCCTTTATTGACCCACTGGCCATCAGTCCCCCGACCAAGAATAGCGCCAGCTTGCTCCAGGTTAATACAGACCAGTGACCTGGCATCAGGTGACAGGTATATCTTACTAATATGCTTGTCATTATGTTGAGGAAAAACGTCACCCGTTGTCAGTTGCTGTTGCTCAACCCACTCACCATTCCTGCATTCATAAACAGACAGTAAATGCTCTTTGCCACTGTAGTTGCGGGAAAAAAGTTTCGCCCTCCCACTGCTTACCGATTGCGGGACAAATAAAATATGGTCGGCATGCTGATGACGAAAACAGGCAGAATAATCGTGTTTGATTTCAGCTTTACTGACCCAGTGACCATGATTCAGAGCCAGAATATCACTGTAA
Source organism: Endozoicomonas sp. ALE010 (assembly GCF_049310165.1). NCBI lineage: Bacteria > Pseudomonadati > Pseudomonadota > Gammaproteobacteria > Oceanospirillales > Endozoicomonadaceae > Endozoicomonas > Endozoicomonas sp. ALE010. Next base: position 24,913 of record NZ_JBLYNV010000049.1, read on the forward strand.
TTCTCCGACTTCCTCTCGATGAGGATGGGAATATGATCACACAGATGACGGGTAGAGCGATTAAGATTTCTGCTGCCACTGGGTATAAGGGTCAGTGCAGCCCCGTCAAGAATCTGCTGGCGCAAATGACTGGCATAAAATGAGTAAAAAGCCGGGCCCAGTTGCGCAGGGAAGTGTCGAACAGAAAATATGGACAACGTCCTGAGGTGCTCAAGGAGTTGCTGACTGGACTGAATGATTGCCCGACACGAAGACTGCCCCTGCCTGGTCAGGGAGAGGAAGTAATGGACCTCCGCCAGGCCGCATGACCGCAGACGATCGCTTGTTGGCGGCGATGCCTGCCCAAAATTATTGATATCGCTGATTGATAAATAGCTGGCGATTTTGGCGAACACTTCCTGGGGGACGCGAACCCACCGGTGATCAAAGCGAGCCATATCACGGACGACTTCAGGCTTGATTTCATTGCCCGCTGTATCGACATCGGTACTGGTCTTTAACCCTGCTGCAGGTTGCATAATGTAACCCCCCAAGGTGACTCAGGCTGTTCAGGAAAAATAGCAACAATCGCAACATCCCGGGATTAAATATCGACAGAGCCACTACGGAGAAGCTGCATTTTTGGGTATCAACTTCTGCCCGGAATCATGAGAGTTTAATGGAGGGCTATATTTTCGGAGAGGTTCGGTAAGCATTCCCACGGAGGGCCGTGGGAACGAGGTGCCTGTGTATCAACGCTTAGATGCACTAGAACATGTAGGCAACACCTGCCATCACAGAGGTCTGGTTGCTTTTGTCGACCAGCTGACTGTCGGTAACACTGCTGCTGAAACGGGTGTACTCAGCACCACCGACCAAAAGCCAGCGGGAAGAAAGTTGATAAGTAGCCATCACTTCCAGACCCATATCCACTCCGGCGTCGGCTTTGTAGGTGGAGAGTAATGGATTATTACCGGCTTCTTTGCTGGAAATGCCGTAGTAGTAATCATTGTAACCACTGCTACGCCAGGTTGCGGACGCAGCCGTTTCAATGCTAAACCGATCAGTAATCTGGAACTCCCTGCCCAGTTCGAACCCGACACTGATATCGGACTTGGTGTCGTTAAGGACGGATGCCGTCAGTTCAGCCCACTGCATGTCGTATCCCAGAGTCAGACCGTATCCAATACCTGCTTTACGTTCATCCAGCCCTTTGAAAAGATCGTTATCTTTAACATTGTCTTGTTCAAAACCAGAGCCGACTCCCAGGCTGATCACCGGAGACAGGCTCCAGTTGTTCCCTTCAAGGAGCGTGTAACCCGCCTGTTCTCCACGCACCCAGAAATCACCATACTCAATGTGGGCAATGGGTTGAGGATTGGTTTCGCCATCCACACCTTTATAAATGCTGCTCTCATGGGAGGCACCCAGGCCCAGGATCATTTCCCAGTCATTTTCTGCGGCATGGGCAGTGCTGGCCAGTCCAAAAGTGGCCAGCAGACTGGCTGCAGTCGCAATTGATCGTACAGTCATTATTGTCATCCGTTGCTGTCAAAACTGGCAACGATGATAAGATCATGAGAGTGATCAGTTTGTGATTGCGTTGTGAACAGGTTGTGAAAACAGTATCTTGATGACGGCTCCTGATGGCGTGTCGGCCCCTTCGGGTTTTCGGTTGTTAATCTCCAGCCGCCAGTGTCGTGCCTGACAGATTCGTGCAACAATGCTCAATCCCAGCCCCAGACCACTGACGTGTGCTTTTTCCCAGGGTTTCAGTAAACGGGGAATGGCTTCATCTTTAAATCCTGGTCCAGAGTCTTGTATCCATAGCCTGCTGTCATTAGCAAAAATGGTCACTTCGCCAGAGTCTGTGTACTGGCAGGCGTTACGCACCAGGTTATCCAGCATAATACTGAATATGACCGGAGGCAAAGAGGCGGTGACCGAGGTCGGCACCTGATTATGCAGTGTGACGGGTTTGTGAGCTACCAGGTATTGATGCCGATCCAGGGATTGCTCTACCGTGGTGTGCAAGCTGATGGTTTGAGTTGCTTCACAGATCGACTCTTCACGACTGAGCTGAAGAAAACTCTCTATTAGATTTTTCATGTCTTCAGTGGCACGGGTTATTCGTTGCAATGGGCGCTGAATACCGGGGTTATCAATGACAGCAAGTTGCAGAATTTCGGAAGCCATAGCAATGTTAGTAATCGGTGTCCGCAATTCATGGCTGGCATCCCGGGTGAATTGTTTTTCCCGATCTATCATCCTGCTGATGCGCAGGAGCAGTTTATTAATGTATCGGGCTACCGCGCCCACTTCATCGTGGTAATAGTCGCCTGCCAGCTGTTGTTCACTGGAGAAATCCAGGGTATCCAGATCCTGTTTCAGCCGGGTCAATGGCGCAATCACGAAGTGGCTGACCTGCAAGCCAGTTATCCATGCCAGACCCAGCATAACCAGACTGCAAACAACAATAGAGAGTGCTATTTTCCAGGGAGTGTCGCTTTGGCCCCGGTCAAACTGGCTGATATCGATTAAGTAATAAAAAAATGTGTCTGATCCATAACTCTGGGGTAGAGGAGACCGAACGATCTGAAAAACCTTTTGATCGTGGGTGTATTCAAAAATCTCAAAGCCTTGCTGACTGGTATCAACATAGACATCAATGTATGGGGAGTCAGAAAGTGATTCCGTTGTTAAAGCGTCATGGCCCAGGTAAGCCAGTAACTGCGAGTCATTGCCGACCTTCCAGGTGCCCACTGTGTTCAGGCGTTTTAATACCTCGAAATGATCCAGGTAAAGAGAACGGTACTGCTCTGCTTCATTGGCTATCTGCCAGTTAAACATGGTGTCTTCCCCTGTTTCAAAGGCGACGAACAGAAACAGACTGAAGATGACGTTGGCTATCAACCCGAATATAAGACAGGCTGCCAGTATTCGGAACCGAAGGCTATTGACCAGTTTCATCATCACCTTCCTGTTGAGCCATCCGAAAGCCCCAGCCCGGAACGGTTTGAATCAGGGGTTGCCCAAAGGGTTTATCAATTTTTTGACGAAGTTTATAGATGTGGCTGCGCAGGGAGTCACTGTCGGGCAGTTCATCTCCCCAAAGCTGATACTCCAGAGTTTTGCGGGAAACTGCTGCTGGATAGTGCTCCATGAGTACTCTTAATAGCTTGAAGTTATTAGGAGAGAGCTGAATTTTTTCCCCCTGTCGATGAACCTCCTGAGTATCAATATTTACTGTCAGGTCAGATAGATTGAGCGTGGAGGAATGAGTGCTTAAACGTCGGCTAATCGCTTCCAGGCGGGCGTAGAGCTCTTTCAGTTCAAAAGGTTTCACCAGATAGTCATCGGCTCCGGAGGCGAAACCCGCCAGTTTGTCCTCCAGTGTATCCCGGGCGGTCAGAAAAATGACCGGAGTTTTATCTTTCCGGTGCCCTCTGAGAACCTGGCATAGCTCCAGACCATCCATGTTTGGCATGGCGATATCAAAGATGTACAGATCATATTCATGGCTGGTCGCAAGGTTAAGGCCGGACATGCCATCATAGGCGTAGTCGCACTGATGACCTTTGAATTCAAGATAGTCGGCAATACTGGCGGTGATATCAGCATTGTCTTCAACGATTAATATACGCATGGCTTAACGGATAACATGGCTTAACGGAAAAAAAAGAGAAGGCTCTGGATATCATGTGGCCTGTGAACATTTTGTGAAGCTTACTACTTCACGACTTGTTCACAAAAGTACTTATAAGGTTGAGCGGAAATCATGGTAAACAATGCAGGTTAATAAAATGAAAAGGACTCAAAGGCTGTTGCTGTTAACTCCTTTGTTTGCAGCATTAGCTGCATGCACGGGGGGCATTCAACCCACGGCGTTACAGAATAAGGCATCAGACACTAATCTTCAGCAGCACGAAGAGTTTCGTGGCGGTGAAGTCGAGTCAAGTGATCAGGAGCACTGGTATCGTGAACTGAGGCTGTCGGACTGGAAAGCGCTCGGGGTTACCGGGAGTGACTTTGAGGCCGTACTGCCACGGATCAATAGCAGTGGTCCACTGCGGGACTCTATAACGGTATATGGCCCCGGTCAATGGACTTACGAATGGACCCGGCATGCAGAGAAAGTAGCGTCTCAACAGCCACCTTCAGCTCAGACTGCCGCTCTTTTACAACGAGTATCCGGACTCTATTTAACCGCCTCTTATCCGAACCTTCTCAGCGATCATGAGCAGGCGGCATTGAGAAATGCCGTTGATTATTACGTGAAAGCAGGGCTGAAAATGGGGCAGCGCATCGCCATCATTGATATGCCTCTGTCGCAGGGCGGCAGTATCAAAGGGCTTTTGCATTTACCCAGACAGCTGGCAGAAAACGACAAAAAACTGCCTGTTGTTCTCTGGACCGGAGGCGTAGACAAAACTCTGGTTGAGCACTTTCAGAGTGCTAAAAAATATACAGACACCGGTTATGCGGTCATTACATTTGATATTCCCGGAGGTGGCCTGAACAGGGCATTAAAAGTTTCTCCGGGTACAGAAGCTGAGGCACATAATGCCGCTTTGGCTTACGTGAACAACTCAACGCTTCTGAATGAAAAACGGGTGGCGGCATTGTCATCTTCCGGGGGTGGTCTGAGTTTAATGGAGTTCACTGTTGCTACCCCTGAACTTAAGGCTGTGGTCGCACGTTGTGCGCTGGTAGATGGTGTTTTGACTCAACCTGAAAAGTTGCAATATTTGCCGGCAATGAGTGTCGATTCCTTTTTTGCACGTCAGGGGCTGACTTATAAAGGGCTTGAAAATCCGGGGCGGTATACCATTCCATTGTCACTGAAAACCAAGGGCTACTTTGATGGTAAACCCCACACCAGTGTACCGTTGCTGGTGATTAATACCAAAGATGACCCGGTAGCTTCGCCGAAAGATATGAGAGCGACGGCGGCAATGTCTTCTGATAGTGAAATAGCATTCTTCGGTGAAGCGGGTCACTGCCCGGAAGGTGCAGAAGCGGAAAATAAAATATACCGTTTTATTACTGAAAGGATCTGACAAAGTTATTTCAGGGTAGTTCACAAGTTGGCGCCTGTCTTAAGCCGCAGGCGCAGAGGCTGGAGAGTGATTAATGGTCAGCGCTTTGCTGGTTATCGTTGCTGCTGTCTTCCGGGACTTCTTGTTCTGCTTTAAATGCTTCCATCTCTTTTTCCAGCGCTTCAAGGCGCTCTCGGGTGTGCCTCAGAACAGCAACCTGGGTATCAAACTCATCACGGGTGACCAGCTCCAGTTTTGACAGGGCACTGCCCACCAGTGCCTTGATATTTTTTTCGATATCTTCCCGGGTCTGGCTTTTGTCACCGTTAAAGAGTTCACCGGCTTTGGCGGCGATGGTATTAATCAGGGCGGCTTTATCGATCATGGTTATCGCTTGGCTGATGGTCAGAAAAGAGAAGGATACCGCAATAACAGCAAGGTAACGATCCGGAACTTATAATTGCTCAAATAAAGCCGTAATCTTTCCGGGTTTGATCACAATAAAATCGTTATCGGCAACGCCATGCTGCTGTTTGGCGAGCTGCAGATCTTCCGGTGGTTGCAACATCGGCTCATTGGTTAGCATAAAGCTGCCCCAGTGCATCGCCAGCGACAGGCGTGAGCCAACATCGTTGTGGATATGCACGGCTTCTTCCGGATTGACATGGATCTCTTTCATAAACCAGCGTGGCTCGTAGGCACCAATCGGCACCATGGCCATATCCATGTAGCCGAAGTGCTCACCAATGGCTTTAAAATCTGAACTGTAGCCAGTATCCCCGGCAAAATAAAAGCGTTTACCCGGTTCAGCTGCTTCAGTCGCCGCTTCAAATACCCAGCCACACCAGAGCGTTCGATCCGGAAATATTGAACGGCCACTGAAGTGCTGACAAGGTACTGCCGTGTATGTCCAGCCGCGATGGGTATGGGATTCCCACCAGTCCAGCTCGACCCAGTTAGCTATACCATGTTTGCTGAACCATTGGCCTAAGCCCAGGGGCAGCATAAACAGGGGTGGATTGTCTTTTTGTTTTTTCTGAATGGCTAATACTGAGTTTCGATCAAGATGGTCGTAATGGTCGTGAGAAATCACCACCACATCCACGTGGGGTAAGGCAGCAATATCGATCGCTGGTGGAGAGTAGCGCCTGGGGCCAGCCCACTGTACAGGAGACGCTCGTTCAGAAAAGTGTGGGTCGGTAATGATATTCATCCCCTGGTGGCGAATTAAAAAGGTCGCATGACCAATCCAGCTGGTCAGGGATTTATCTGAATTCTCAAAGACCGAATAATCATCGTCTACCACCGGAATAGAAACTTTCTCCGGCAGTGCCTCGGTGATTTTCCATTTCAAGATGTTCCATAACGAGCGATGATGCATTTGCATAGCATCGTTATTGCGAAAGCCGCCATTCGGCAGATGATGTTTTTTTGAGCGATTCACCGCAGCTACCCTATCTTATTTTGTTAATCAATTTAGCGCGGAGCAACACCTCGGACAAATTTAGGTATCGCCGCACGGCCATAACTCTGTTTGCTGACAATGTTTAAATCGTCGTCAAATACAAAATAGTCCATGACCTCATCCAGGCGCTGATTGGAAAACGCATCGTTAAAGGTGTGCAATACATTGCGTATATCATTTGCCATCGGTATTTTTCCCTGCCTTATTATTTGCCAGTAGGATTTATCACATGCCGCCGGTGAGGTAAAGGCGCTCTATTGTCGCCCCGCGCTGAACAGACGTTTTGGGAGAGATAGGCTCACCCCAATAACCAAAAAGCGGGGGAGGGAATGCCATGAAAAATGTGACGATCACCGGCGGCGGCAGTGGTTTTTCTCAGGGACGATCAGCTATTGCCACTATATTAAACGACAATAGTCAGGTATCGGTTGGTGAGTTTCTTTAGTGATAACATGGCCAGGCCTCGCAACTACACCTACTGAGGGCGGCCATGACCAGTATGGCACTGTAGGTATTCGCGCTTTTCTGTACTGATATTACAATCGACTCAGCTGCTCTGTGATGAGGCATCAAGTCTGGGTAGTTGTAGGATTTTTTGATGAATGCACTGCTTTGGTGCGCTTTTTTGGGTGGGGGATTAGGTTTTAGTGCATCAAATGGGTGCGTATCCGATTTCGCCGCTCATTTGAGTCCATGAAACCTTCAACCATGCCCATTTATGGGGATAGATAAAAACTGGCACAGAGCCTGCTTAGACAGGAGTAACCATTTAACCAGTGCCGGGCGGGATGCCTGAAATCAAGACTGGCAGGGTTGGTTTTTCCTTTTACAGGCCGGGAAATAAAACAGACGGTTGTAACACAAAGGGAAAAGCGTAGACTTTGGAAGCTATCGCATCCAGGTCACCCCTCCCGGATGAATATTAAGTAGAGCCAGGAGAATAATGCATGAAGTTAGTATCAGCCATTATCAAGCCGTTCAAGCTTGATGACGTGCGGGAAGCGCTTTCTGATATCGGCGTTCAGGGTATTACTGTGACAGAGGTCAAGGGCTTTGGTCGCCAGAAAGGCCATACCGAACTGTATCGCGGTGCAGAGTATGTTGTGGACTTTCTGCCAAAGGTAAAGATTGAAGTGGCTATCTCGGATGATCTGCTGGATCAGGTGATTGAAGCAGTGTCCAATGCCGCCAATACCGGCAAAATCGGTGACGGAAAAATATTCGTGACCTCTCTGGAGCAGGCTATTCGGATCCGTACCGGAGAGACTGGCATCGACGCTATTTAAGTGCCAGTCAAAGGCATGACTCATCAGCAGCCACTGATGACATCGCCGAGCAGTATCAGTGATATACAGCTTTGAGCTAAATACAGCCCTGGGCTGAAAAGAAAGATAAAAAAGATGTGAATTTTACTGGGAGGGGTCCCGTGGAAGATATAACTCAGCTGTCGTATGCGCTCGACACTTTTTATTTCCTGATGTGTGGTGCACTGGTCATGTGGATGGCCGCTGGTTTTGCCATGCTGGAAGCCGGTCTGGTGCGCTCCAAGAACACCGTTGAAATTCTGACCAAGAACATTGCCCTGTTTGCCATTGCCTGCACCATGTACTTGCTCTGTGGTTATCAGATCATGTATCCGGGGGCTAACGAAGGCGGCATCATGCCTCTGTTCGGTACGCTGCTGGGCACTGAGAACAGCGTCGAGTCGGTGCTGGGTGGTGGTGAAGATGCACCTTACTACTCTCTGCGTTCTGACTTCTTCTTCCAGGTGGTCTTCGTAGCTACTGCCATGTCCATCGTTTCCGGTGCCGTTGCTGAGCGCATGAAACTGTGGGCCTTCCTGCTGTTTGCGGTCTTTATGACGGGCTTCATCTATCCGGTACAGGGTTTCTGGAAATGGGGCGGTGGCTTCCTGAACGAAGCTGGCTTCCAGGATTTTGCCGGTTCCGGCGTGGTGCACATGGCGGGTGCTTCTGCTGCCCTGGCGGGTGTGCTGCTGCTGGGTGCCCGTAAAGGCAAGTACGCATCTAACGGTTCCGTTAATGCCATGCCTGGCGCTAACCTGCCACTGGCTACTCTGGGTACCTTTATCCTGTGGCTGGGCTGGTTCGGTTTCAACGGCGGCTCTCAGCTGAAGATTGCTGATGTTGAAAATGCCAACGCTGTTGCCCAGATTTTTGTCAACACCAATGCTGGTGCCGCCGGTGGTGTTATTGCTGCCCTGATCGTTGCCAGACTGTTGTTTGGTAAGGCTGACCTGACCATGGCTCTGAACGGTGCCCTGGCGGGTCTGGTTGCCATTACCGCAGAGCCGCTGACGCCAACTGCCCTGGGTGCAACGCTGATCGGTGCTGTTGGTGGTGCACTGGTTGTCTTCTCTATCCTGGCGCTGGACAAACTGCGTATTGATGATCCGGTGGGAGCCATCTCTGTCCACGGTGTTGTGGGTATCTGGGGTCTGCTGGCGGTACCTCTGACCAACAGCGACGCTAGCCTGGGTGCTCAGCTGTTGGGTATTGGCAGCATCTTCGCCTGGGTGTTCGGTGCTTCCCTGGTTGTCTGGGGTGTGATCAAGGTAATCATGGGACTGCGTATCTCCGAAGAAGAAGAGTACGAGGGTGCTGACCTTACTGAGTGTGGTATGGAAGCGTATCCGGAGTTTACTAGCAAGTCTTGAGGCATGTAAAAGCTGACATTGAACAACTACGTAGATGTCGCTACAACCATATCGTGGTAGTAGCGACAGTTGACAAAATCGTTGACAAAAAAGACCCCGGCATCAATACACTTTGTATTGTCTCGCCGGGGTCTTTTTTATATAACTTTGGGCTATACCTTTGGGCTATGGCAGTTTCAGATCCAGATCCTTTGCAACACCACTTTGCAAATAGGATTTCAACTCTTGATAGTGGGGCTGAATCTCCGGGCTGTTGAGTTCTCCCAGCCAGAATGTCCAGTTCATTTTTTTCTCACTGCCATCTATAGCCTGGACTGCTCTGAGACCAAAATAGAGCGGTTGGCTGTCCTTGTCTGCATCAGTGCCGGTCATGATGTAAGAAGCTCCTACTAAATTATCGGGCATACTTTGATGTGACAATGGGAGATCTTTCAGGCATTTGTTCTGTTCGTTGGCCATTTCTCCCTGATAAATTGCCTGCTGTTTGGTGTCTCTGATCTGCATACCGCTCTCAGGGTAGGCTATGTAGAGGGTCACTTTTTCAGGGTCTGATTTGGCCAGGTTTCTAACGGTGACAGTTCTGTCGCTAATGGTTTTCGCCCGTGCACTGTCACCTTGCATATGTATGGACATGGCTTCAGGGGGGGCTGTATTCTCGGGAGAAACCAGCGGGGTTGCAGGGGCTTTCGTATGAAATAACACCATCACCCTGGTGACGGTTCTTTCTTCAATTAGCTTTGAGAGTGTCTGTTCGAAAATGGTTTGCATGCCTACGCCAATGGGGCGTAATGTTTTGTCAAAATCTGAAAGTTCAATTACTTTAACTTTTGAAACCTCTTGAAAGCGCTTTAATATTTCTGACTTGATTGTATCGTCACTCTCGTCTGAATCGGAGACTGGCTTATAAGCTCCATGTTGGAGTTTAAAGCCGGATTGCAAACTGAGTTGAACGTGGGGAATCACTTTTTTAAACCTCTCGCCGTGAGTGCAGCCGGTCAAAACAAAGACAAGTGTATTGAGGATCAATGCTTTTAGAGCATTAGAAAGTTTCATGTTTTGTCGTGCAGGCTGATTTTTGTTGGACTGGAGTTGTAAAGGTAGAACAGGATTTGGATATTTCAATCTTTGGTTAACTACTTACGCCTGGACATGCTGAAAACTTGAAAAAACACAGCTTTATTTAAAATATGAAATTAAGCAGGAACCTATCTGGATTTTTGTGGTCTGCACTGATCCGAGTTTAAGAAATGTAAGGTTATGCTTATGATTTCTCCCTCCTCTTCTCCTGTTACTGGAGCTGATCAATCACCGTCTTATGAAGAATCAATGACACAAAATGCTGTATTGGGGAATCACGATGTTCAATCTGCTTCCGCTGATGCAACAGTAAGTTTAAGGTATCAAGCTACAGTTCCGGTTCTGCCGGAAACTTCCCAAAAGGCAAATGTTGACACGCATAAAGTCAGTGCCGTTTCAGTCTGTAGTGGAAGTACACACAAATCCCCGGGAAAGCCTGATAACTCAGCCTCTGAGCTTCCCTCCGGGGAATCAGCAGACACACTGGTTTCCACTTTTATTGCAAACAATCCAACAATAGCATATTGCCTTCGTAACCCAGAGTTTCATAAGGCTGCGGTTACAATGTTAGCTTTGTATTCCCTGCATTCTAAACCTCAGTCTGATGATGATTCGCAAGAACCAAAAAGTAAGTCAAAAAAGGCTTTATGTGAACTTGTTATGAATAATATTGAGTGTTTCAATATAATATTTCCTTATATAGCGGTTCCCGGCTGCGGTCGTTTAGATCCTGTAAGATTTCTGGGGGTTATGCTCTCTCTATGTGAAAGCGCTTATCAAGATGCTTTTCCAAAAACAGTTATCAGCATTGGCTCGGGGCAAGCATTTCTTGAAAAATGTTTTGATTCGATGGGAGGAGTCGGCGTGAAATGCTACGACCGTGAACCGCTAACCAGGTTTTTACCTGTTGAACAAGCTGAGTTCCCAAAAGATATTAACAAGTGCCTGCCTGATGATTGCAGTAGTTGTTTATTGGTTTCAGGATATCCCCAAGGGTATTTAGGCCCTGTGCTCACGGAATTTATCCGACGGGGAGGGGAGATGCTCTGCACCACTGTTGAGGGTGGTTTGTTTAGTGATATGCATGAAGGATATGAAGATAATCCCAAGGTTCTCAGGGATGGGATTAAAAAGTTAAGGAAGAAGAATGGAGCGTTCTTTGAGGTTCAATTAACGGATTACACTCTGATGGGGCCTGCGTCATTTATCCAGTTTTACAACTGGCCATCAAGCGTTAAGCAGCTAATGTTTGATTCCAGGATTTTGAATGGTTTGTGTTCCGATATCGAATTTCCTCGATTCCTGACATCACGTTCACGTAGATAAAATGATTATGCAAAATGTCACTGCTGTAACTATAACGCAATCCACAGGTTATGCTACCCCTTCGGGTGCGGGTGATCATTTGTTATCCCCCGCCCTTGCTGCACTTGGCGCTGTGCGTCCGACACCTGGCCTGGATCCGCCAGAACAAACGATTTCTACAAATGGCATTGAATCGATAACAGACAGAAATGTGGAATTAGTACAGGGCCCTCTCCGTAATGAAATCAACGGAGCTTTTCGAGGCGTTGCCAGCACTGACGCAGCGGGTACTTCATCCGTAGATATAGATTCAGAAAGGGCCTTGATAATGAAGATGAAGAATGTAATAACGAAATCTGTTGGAGTTCTGACTTATAGGAATGTACACGTGTGCGGTGTCGCAGCGAAGGGCAGCACCAGGGGCCAACTTCAGTTGAAACTTATGGCTAATCACGATTGCAGCCAGGAGGTGAGGCAGCAATTGCTCACCGACGTGGAATTCTACCTGCAGAATAATGTTCCGCAGTGGTTGCGCGATGAGTTTACACTGGTGATTGAATACGGCGGGCCTATAGAAGCTCTGTAGGCAGGCTTTTCTCATAGCGCCGGGTCGTCGGGGATTTTCGGTAATTCTGGATGGACCCGGTTTCGCTAGTGAGATATCAATAAAACTTAATCTCACTATCCATAAGTTTGATTTTTCTTATTCGCTGTTGGGTTATATCTTTATTCCAACTATTTCCATTTGCACCAAATGGTTCCAAGCTGGTTTGTGCCGCCCGTTGGCATTATTGTCGCGGCAGTGACCAGCAAGGGTATGGGGCATGAGAAACTTGTCTTTACGTTGTTTGTTTTTGGACTATGCTGCTACTTCATAAAGCTGCCAGTGATGTTGTATCGTTTGACTTTCAGAGAGAAAATTCCTGATGCTGCACTGCCCACATTTGCCATTATGGCGGCACCGGCGAGTCTTTCTCTGGCGGGCTACCTGTCCATAACTGACCAGCCGAATTACTTACTGGTTGCGGTCCTGCTGCCATTGGCTATTTTTATGACGAGTCTGGTCTATGTTGCGTTTGTTCGCTTACTGCGCCTGCCGTTTTCGCCAGGATATGCTGCTTTCACATTTCCAATGGTAATTGGGGCTACAGCGTTGTTTAAGCTGGCAGATATACTTCATCAACAGGGCTATCAAACAGTTTGTGATGTTATTAACAATCTGGCCGGTTTTGAACTTTTGGTGGCGACGGGGATCGTACTTTATGTTGCCCTCCGCTATCTCTGGTATTACTTCTCACCTCGCCATCCCTGATGTATGTCGAGATATGGACTGACCGGTCAATATGGCCACGGGTAAATTGTACCCTTGGCCTGAAATGCCGAGCTTATGATCCCTCTTCATTTCGGCATTTATTTATTAACGGAACAGGAAATGTCGGTAACACACTCTGGCGCTGGTCTCGCCATCCCTATGCTGATCTTTTGCGGCCTGTTTTTACTGGCGGCCATTTCGGCAATCCTGCTTAAAAAGCTGCGTTTTCCCTATACCATTGGGCTGGTTGTGATCGGTATGGCCCTGGGGATGGCGGCTGAATATTCTGAAATACTGGCACCTCTACTCCGTCTTTCCCTGACTCATGACCTGATTATGTACGTTTTGCTCCCCGTACTGGTGTTTGAGGCGGCCATCAATATAAAGTTTTCCGCCCTGATGAAAGAGCTGGTGCCTGTATTGATGCTGGCCATTGTGGGAGTGATTTTGTCTACCCTGGTTCTCGGTGTGATTCTGGGTGAGTTGACGCCTTTGACGCTGGCGAGCGCGCTGCTGTTTGGTGCGCTGATTTCGGCAACGGATCCAGTGGCCGTGATTGCGCTGTTTAAAGAGGTGAAAGCGCCTGAACGGATGTCTCTGCTGATGGATGCAGAGAGTTTGTTTAACGATGCAACCGCGATCGTTATGTTTGGCATTGTGCTCTCGATTATCCAATCGGGAACAGGGCTGTCTGGTAGCACGGCTTTTGCTGCCTTTGTCGAGTTCTTAAGGGTTTTCTTTGGCGGGATTTTTGTGGGTGCGGCCATGGGGGCAGCCATGCTGGTGCTGCTCAGGTTGTCCCGGGGGATGCCTTATGTGCATATTGCTCTGACAACTATCCTGGCTTTTACCAGCTTTATTATTGCTGACCATGTCTTTGAAACGTCCGGTGTCATGTCGGTTATCGCTGCCGGGATTGTCACTCGCAGCTACGGCCGTCGGGCCATGGCTGACTTTATGACATTGCGTCACCTGGATCCTTACTGGGAGTTTATGGCATTTGTAGCCAATAGCTTTATTTTCCTGCTGTTAGGGTTAAGTGAGGACTTCCTGCTGCGGAGTATTGAGCGGCTCGGTATGATCTACCCCACGTTAATCATTGCTATTGTCGCCGTTCTTACGGCGCGCTTTCTGGTGGTATATCTGTTGCTGCCCGTCAGTAACCTGATGCCATTGAGTAATAAAGTGGACAGCAATTCAATGAAGGTGATGTTCTGGGGCGGATTGAGAGGGGCTGTGCCTGTTGCCCTGATGCTATCGATCCCGGACTCCATGCCTGAAAAGCGCATGATCATAGAAATGACGCTGGCCGTTATTCTTTTCTCACTGTTGATTCAGGGTACTACCATTGGCTGGTTGATGTCCCGTTTAGGGATAAAAAGGGAAGCCTGAAGCCACTGAATTCAATCAATATTTGGGTGCTGTTGGCTCTCAGCCTTATAATACCTGTTTTGGCATTCTGTCAGCCTGCGCTCATTGGGGCTCGGGCGTTATTGAGAAAGCAATTCCATGACTGTACGCACCCGTATTGCACCTTCCCCTACCGGCGATCCTCATGTCGGTACTGCCTATATCGCCCTGTTTAATCTGGCGTTTGCCAAGAGTCAGGGCGGCCAGTTCCTGCTTCGTATAGAAGATACGGATCAAACCAGAAGTACCCCTGAATCCGAGCAACAGATTCTCGACTCGCTGCGCTGGCTTGGTTTGAATTGGGATGAGGGGCCTGATGTTGGCGGCCCACACGGCCCTTATCGGCAGAGTGAGCGCCGGGAAATCTACGCTGATCATGCTCAAATCCTGTTGGATAAAGGGCATGCGTTCCGTTGCTTCTGCTCATCAGAGCGTCTTGATGCCCTGCGTGCAGAACAAACGGCGAACAAGCAGACACCCGGGTACGATGGTCACTGCCTGCATCTTTCTGAACACGACGTTCAGGTCAGGCTGAATGCGGGCGAGCCTCACGTTGTCCGGATGAAAGTGCCTGAGAGTGGCGTCTGCACAGTGGATGATATGCTCCGTGGTACCATCGAGATTGACTGGTCCCAGGTGGATATGCAGGTGCTGGTGAAAGCCGATGGCATGCCAACCTATCACCTGGCCAACGTTGTTGATGACCACCTGATGGAAATCACGCATGTTATTCGTGGTGAGGAGTGGATCAACTCTGCGCCCAAGCATCAGTTGTTGTACCAATACTTTGGCTGGCAGATGCCTGTGCTCTGTCATATGCCGTTGTTGCGAAACCCTGATAAGAGCAAGTTGTCCAAGCGCAAGAACCCAACCTGTATTACTTACTATCGTGATATGGGGTATCTGCCGGAAGCACTGTTGAACTACCTGGGTCGTATGGGCTGGTCCATGCCAGATGAGCGGGAAAAGTTCAGCCTGGAAGAGATGCTGGCGGATTTTGATCTCAAAAGGGTCTCACTGGGTGGCCCGATTTTTGACCAGGAAAAACTGTCCTGGTTGAATGCCAGCTGGATTCGCGAAAACCTGACCACAGCGCAATTTGCTGATCGCCTGCATCACTGGTTACTGAACCGTGACTACCTGATGAAGTTTCTGCCAATGGCGAAAGAGCGGGTTGAGCGTCTCAGCGATTTTGCTCCTATTGCTGCCTTTATGTTCTCAGGTATGCTGAATCTGTCGCCTGAAGACTTTGCCCATAAAAAGCTGGAAGCGGGTGATGTTAAGAAGGTGTTGCAGTTCACGCTCTGGAAGCTTGAACAGCTGCGCCAGTGGCAGCGTGATCAGATTTTCGCGGAACTTAAAGGGCTTTCCAAAGCGATGGACATTAAGCTGGGTGATTTTAATCATCCTGTCTTTGTTGCTATTGCCGGTACGCCAAACTCCTGGTCTGTTATGGAGTCCATGGAGATCCTGGGCCCGGATATGACGCGTGCACGCCTGCGTCATGCTGTTGAGGTGTTGGGTGGCGTTTCCAAAAAAGAAGCGAAACGTCTGGAAAAAGAGTTTGCAGCGCTTTAACCCGACGGCTTCTTTGGGCTAAGGCCGGTTGTCTACCGGCCTGTTCTATAGATGCATATATAACTGCACTATTATTTGATCATAATTTTTATAAGCGACGCTTGACAGGATAGGGGGGCATCCATATCATTCGCCCTGCGTTTCGGGGGTGGCAAAACAAAGCTTCCTTCGAAAGGTGCTAAAGCAAAAGCAGTTGTTGAATACGCTAAGTATTGTTGCTGCGAAGGTTTTGGGGCTATAGCTCAGCTGGGAGAGCGCAACACTGGCAGTGTTGAGGTCAGCGGTTCGATCCCGCTTAGCTCCACCAAACATCGTTCGATGTTTGCGTCCCCTTCGTCTAGTGGCCTAGGACACCGCCCTTTCACGGCGGTAACAGGGGTTCGAGTCCCCTAGGGGACGCCACTTATTCTCTTGACTTGAGAGCAGGGTTTGAAGAATCCTTAACATGTCTTCATTGCGGGAATAGCTCAGTTGGTAGAGCGCAACCTTGCCAAGGTTGAGGTCGCGAGTTCGAACCTCGTTTCCCGCTCCAAATCTAGAGCTTAAGTGATAATTGTGTCATTTAAGTCAGAAGGATTGCGTCCCCTTCGTCTAGTGGCCTAGGACACCGCCCTTTCACGGCGGTAACAGGGGTTCGAGTCCCCTAGGGGACGCCACTTATGCTCTGACCAGAGAGCAGGATTTGAAGAATCCTTAATATATCTTCACTGCGGGAATAGCTCAGTTGGTAGAGCGCAACCTTGCCAAGGTTGAGGTCGCGAGTTCGAACCTCGTTTCCCGCTCCAGATTCAGACCGGAAGCTGTCTTTAAAAGGTTTCACTGCGGGAATAGCTCAGTTGGTAGAGCGCAACCTTGCCAAGGTTGAGGTCGCGAGTTCGAACCTCGTTTCCCGCTCCAGATTCAGAC
>NZ_JBLYNV010000050.1:0-40908 GCF_049310165.1 Endozoicomonas sp. ALE010
TACTTGATGCGATAATATTTAACTGCAACCAAAAACCTCAAGCCAGGGACATTGATGCACGGGGAATCGCCAACCTGCTATGGGCCATGGCTAAACTGGCGGACAACAGGCAGAAGCGGAGGCCAGAGCTCAACGAGGCCGTGGCCGCGCTGCTGCCCCACGTTAACACACAGAAAGCTAACTTTAACCCACAGGGTATCGCCAACCTGCTGTGGGCCATGGCGAAACTGGTGGACAACGGCCAGGAGCAGACACCAGAACTCAAACAGGCCGTGGCCGCGCTGCTGCCCCACGTTAACACACAGAAAGCTAACTTTAACCCACAGGGTATCGCCAACCTGCTGTGGGCCATGGCAAAACTGGTGGACAACGGGCAGGAGCAAATACCAGCACTCAAAGAAGCCTTGGCCGCGCTGTTGAACCAATTGAACGCACAAAAAGCTAACTTCAGACCACAGGGTATCGCCAACCTGCTGTGGGCCATGGGGAAACTGGTGGACAACGGGCAGGAGCGGACAACAGAGTTAAATGAGGCCGTGGTCGCGCTGTTGCCCCACGTGAACGTACAGAAAGATAACTTTAAACCACAGGAAATCGCCAACCTGCTGTGGGCCATGGCGAAACTTGTGGGCAACGGGCAGGAGCAAACACCAGGGCTCAAAGAGGCTCTGGTTGCGTTGTTGCCCCACGTGAACGTACAGAAAGCTAACTTTAAACCACAGGAAATCGCCAACCTGCTGTGGGCCATGGCGAAACTGGTAGACAACGGCCAGGAGCAAACACCAGAACTCAACGAGGCCGAGGCCGTGCTGTTGCCCTACGTGAACGCACAGAAAGCTAACTTTACACCACAAGGTATCGCCAATCTGCTGTGGGCCATGGCGAAACTGATGGACAACAGGCAGGAGCAGACTCCAGAGCTCAAAGAGGCCGTGGCCGCGCTGCTGCCCCACGTGAACGCACAGAAAAACCAATTTATTCCTCAGCATATCGCCAACCTGCTGTGGGCCATGGCGAAACTGGTGGACAACGGCCAGGAGCAGACACCAGAACTCAAACAGGCCGTGGCCGCGCTGCTGCCCCACGTGAATGCACAGAAAAACCAATTTATTCCTCAGCATATCGCCAACCTGCTGTGGGCCATGGCGAAACTGGTGGACAAAGGGCTGGTGCAGACACCAGGGCTCAACGAGGCCGTGGTCGTGCTGTTGCCCCACGTGAACGCACAGAAAGCTAACTTTACACCACAGGAAATCGCCAACCTGCTGTGGGCCATGGCGAAACTGGTGGACAAAGGGGAGGAGCGGACACCAGAACTTAAAGTGGCCGTAGCCGTGTTGTTGCCCCACGTGAAGGCGCAGAAAGACCAATTCAATGCCCAGGATATTACCAACCTGCTGTGGGCCATGGCGAAACTGATGGACAGCGAGCTGGAGCGGTCACCAGGGCTCAACGAGGTCGTGGCCGCGCTGTTGCCCTACCTGGACGCTAAGAAAGATCAACTTATCCCTCAGCATATCGCCAACCTGCTGTGGGCCATGGCGAAACTGCTGGACAACGGGCAGGAGCAGACACCAGGGTTCAAACAGACCGTGGCCGCACTGTTGCTCCTCGTGAACGCACAAAAAACCAACTTTAAACCACAGGAAATCGCCAGCCTGCTGTGGGCCATGGCGAAACTGGTGGGCAACGGGCAGGAGCAGGCACCAGAACTCAAAGAGGCCGTGGCCGCACTGTTGCTCCTCGTGAACGCACAGAAAACCAACTTTAAACCTCAGGAAATTGCCAACCTGCTGTGGGCCATAGCGAAACTGGTGGACAACGGGCAGGAGCAGACACCAGAACTCAAACAGGCCGTGGCCGCACTGTTGCTCCTCGTAAACGCACAGAAAACCAACTTTAAACCTCAGGGTATCACCAACCTGCTGTGGGCCATGGCGAAAATGGTGGACAACGGCGAGGAGAGGACAACAGAGTTCAATGAGGCCGTGGCCGCACTGTTACCCCACGTGAACGCACAAAAAGCTAACTTTACACCACAGGGTATTGCCAACCTGCTGTGGGCCATGGCGAAACTGGTGGACAACGGGCAGGAGCGGACAACGGAGTTCAATGAGGCCCTGGTCGGGCTGCTGCCCCACGTGAACCCACAGAAAGCTAACTTTAAACCACAGGAAATCGTCAATCTGCTCTGGGCCATGGCAAAACTGGTGGACAGCGGGAAGGAGCAGACACCAGAACTCAATGAGGCCGTGGCCGCG
The DNA here is from genome assembly GCF_049310165.1 of Endozoicomonas sp. ALE010. Classification (NCBI taxonomy): domain Bacteria; kingdom Pseudomonadati; phylum Pseudomonadota; class Gammaproteobacteria; order Oceanospirillales; family Endozoicomonadaceae; genus Endozoicomonas; species Endozoicomonas sp. ALE010. Next base: position 2,262 of record NZ_JBLYNV010000050.1, read on the forward strand.
CTGTTGCCACACGTGAACGCACAAACAGACCAATTTAATGCCCAAGGCATCGCCAACCTGCTGTGGGCTATGGCGAAACTGGGTGAACTCGTTGACCTGAACGTGGTTACATCCACGTTCGAATCGCTTGTCTACCGAATCAGTGACAACCCTCAGCTCTCTCAGCAAGACATATCGATGTCTCTCTGGGGAGTCATGGTATGCTGTGCCAGATTGTCTCTGTTCTCCAATACCAATAACATTAACGTGCTTGAAAAGAACATGGATGACCTGTTTACTCGCCTGGAAAATACATTCCCGAACAATGAAGATGATCAATCCATCCTTGCCCTGGCCGCCATTTGGCTTGGCAGAACGTGTCCAGTCGTCCCCCATTACCAGACAAATATTTCAAAAACCCAGGTCGACTTTCGCGATCAACTCCAATCATGCTTTCCCTCTTTGCGGATTGAAGAAGAAAAGAGTCTGAATTCATTACCTCCGGTTGACCTGCTCCTGCCAGATCACAACATAGTGATTGAAGTTCAGGGACCGTCTCATTACGTGGGTGGTGATTTCAACACCAGGAATGGTTCGACTCTACTGAAAATCGCACTGTTACAAAAAGCAGGTTTTGAGGTCATTGAAATTCCGGTTAACAGGCTTTGCCATCAGGATTTAATGAAACCATACATTGATCAAATAAAAATCAGGACAGGGATCCCGCCACAGGGGCATGGCTCTGTACCACTTAAAAGAAGTTGGGCAGATGCGGTATACATTACTGCTGATAAAGGCAGGCAACCCTCAAATCATGGTTACTCAACCGCCGAAGAACATCATGAAGAACAAAACGGTAAACCAGCCAAGAGGAAGAAAACAAACAGCCAGTAATCCTCTCCCTTCGACCCAGGAACCGTTTCCACATTACTGCAAAATGAACTTCTGAACAGAACCGCAGTCTGCTTTTTATATTTCCATGAATTAATGAAATATAGTTATGGATAGATGCTCTGCTGGTATCAGTGGTCAATACGCAAGATCAGGCAATGATGACAAAAAAACGGATGACCAAACCGCTTCTTCAAGGCGTGGACGATATAAATATACCACAGTCAGACAATGGGATACCCCCTCCCGCACTGCCCCGGGGCGTAATGAATTTTACCATTCTTCTTTCACACGCTCTTCTCAACATCTACAGTACCGTTCAGTAAACCCTGCTCAAGATTTCAATAGCCTCACCAAACAGGAAATAATGGATGGCCTGCTGAGTAAATCTTATCGTTTCGGTGATCGCTATGATGGGAGACATCACGGTCAATATGCCAGCTTAATTAAAAAATACACGTCAGCTGCTAAACGACCGTTAAATCGAGCGGAACAAAGCCAGCTGATGCGTTTGCTGCAAAATTTCACAGCAACGCGGACCTGGAATTGGCGAAGCCTGACGACGACACTCCACTCATTTACTTCAGCAGGTGTTTTTACTACCCATAGCCCCATAGATGAGCGTGTTAAGCATACTCAAGTTGCCTTATTGTCAACACTGCTTGATGCAATAATATTCAAGTGCAACCAAAAACATGAAGCCAGCTATGTTGGTGCCCAGGAAATCGCCAACATGCTGTGGGCTATGGCGAAACTGGTAGACAGCGGGCAGGAGCGAACACCAGGGCTCAACACGGCTGTGGCCGCACTATTGCCCCACGTGAACGCACAGAAAGACCAATTTATTCCTCAGCATATTGCCAACCTGCTATGGGCCATGGCGAAACTGGTGGACAACGGGCAGGAGCGAACACCAGGGCTCAATGAGGCCGTGGCCAGGCTATTGCCTCACGTTAAAGCACAGAAAGACCAATTTAACACCCAGGGCATTACCAACCTGCTGTGGGCCATGGCGAAACTGGTGGATAACAGGCATGAATTGACTCCAGGACTCAAAGAGGCTGTGGCCGCACTGTTGCCCCACGTGAACGCAAAAAAGAACCAATTTATTCCTCAGCATATCGCCAACCTGCTGTGGGCCATGGCAAAACTGGTGGACAACGGGCAGGAACAGACACCAGAACTCAAAGAGGCCGTAGCCACGCTGTTGCCCCACGTGAACGCACAGAAAGCTCACTTTAAACCACAGGAAATCGCCAACCTGCTGTGGGCCATGGCGAAACTGGTGGACAACGGGCAGGAGCAAACACCGGTGCTCAACGGGGCCGAGGCCGCACTGTTGCCCCACGTGAGCGCACAGAAAGCTAACTTTACAGCACAGGGTATCGCCACCCTGCTGTGGGCCATGGCGAAACTGGTGGACAACGGGCAAAAGCGAACAACAGAGTTCAACGAGGCAGTGGCTGCGCTGTTGCCCCACGTGAGCACACAGAAAGCAAACTTTAAACCACAGGGTATCGCCAACCTGCTGTGGGCCATGGCGAAACTGGTGGACAACGGGCAAAAGCGAACACCAGAGTTCCACGAGGCGGTGGCTGCGCTGTTGCCCCACGTGAACGCAAAAAAAAACCAATTTAATCCTCAGCATATCGCCAACCTACTGTGGGCCATGGCGAAACTGGTGGACAACGAGCAAGAGCAGACACCAGGGCTCAACAAAGCCGTGGCCGCGCTGTTACCCCACGTAAACGCACAGAAAGAACAATTTAATGCCTTGGAAATCGCCAACCTGTTATGGGCCATGGCGAAACTGGTGGATAACAGGCATGAGTTGACACCAGGGCTCAAAGAGGCTGTGGCTGCGCTGTTGCCCCACGTGAGCGCACAGAAAGCAAACTTTACACCACAGGGTATCACCAACCTGCTGTGGGCCATGGCAAAACTGGTAGACAACGGGCAGGAGCAAACACCAGGGCTCAAAGAGACTGTGACCGCGCTTTTATCCCAAGTGAACGCACATAAAGACCAATTTATTCCTCAGCATATCGCCAACCTGCTGTGGGCCATAACGAAACTGGTGGACAACGGGCACGAGCAGACACCAGGGCTCAACAAGGCCGTGGCCGCGCTGTTGCCCCACGTAAACGCACATAAAGACCAATTTAATGCCCAGGGAATCACAAACCTGCTATGGGCCATGGCGAAACTGGTTTATAAGGGTCTGGAGCGGACACCACAGCTCAAAGAGGCCTTGGCCACGCTGTTGCCCCACGTGAACGCACAGAAAGGTAACTTTACACTACAGGAAATCGCCAACCTGCTTTGGGCCATGGCGAAACTGGTTGATAAGGGGCTGGAGCGAACACCACAGCTCAAAAAGGCCGTAACCAGGCTGTTGGCCTTCGTGAACGTACAGAAAGATAGCTTTAAACCACAAGAAATCGCCAGCCTGCTGTGGGCCATGGCGAAACTGGTGGATAGCGGGCAAGAGCGGACACCAGAGTTTAACAAGGCCGTTGCCACGCTATTGCGCAACGTGAACACACAGAAAGCTAACTTTAAACCACAGGAAATCGCCAATCTGCTGTGGGCCACTGCGAAACTGGCGGATAGCGGGCAGGAGCGGACACCAGAGTTTAACGAGGCCGTGGCTGTGCTGTTGCCTCACGTGAACGCAGCGAAAGCTAACTTTAAACCACAGGGAATCGCCAACCTGCTGTGGGCCATGGCGAAACTGGGTGAACTCCTTGAACTGAACGTGGTTATCTCTACGTTCGAAGCGCTTGTCTACCGAATCAGTGAAAATCCTCAGCTCTCTCAGCAAGACATATTTATGTCTCTCTGGGGGTTAATGGTATGCTGTGCCAGATTGTCTCTGGTCTCTGATGCCAACAAAAATAACTGGCTTGAAAGGCACATGGATGACCTGTTTACCCGTCTGGAAAATACATTCCTGCACAATGAAGAGGATCAACGCATCATTGCCATGGCCGCCAGTTGGCTTGGGAGAGCATGCCCGTTCGTCCCCCATTACCAGACTATCAGGTCAAGACCTCAATCCGACTTCCGCGATCAACTCCAATCATGCTTTCCCTCTTTGCAGATTGAAGAAGAAAAGAGTCTGAACTCACTGCCTCCGGTTGACCTGCTCCTGCCAGATCACAACCTGGTGATTGAAGTTCAGGGACCGTTTCATTACGTGGGTGGTGATTTCAAAACCAGGAAGGGTTCGACTCTGCTGAAAATCGCACTGTTGCAAAAAGCAGGATTTGAGGTCATTGAAATTCCGGTTAACAGGTTATGGAATGAGGATTTAATGAAACCATACATTGATCAAATAAAGACCAGGATAGGCATCTCGCCACAGGAGCATGGTTCTGTATCACTTGAAAGTGAGTGGACATATGAGGCATACGTTACTGCTGATAAAGGCGGGCAACCCTCAGATCACGGTTACTTAACCACCGAAGAACATTCAGAAGAGCAAACCGGCAAACCAGGATACAGGAAGAAAACAAAAAGCCAGTAATCCCTGCCCTTCGACCCAGGAACCGTTTTCACATTCCAGCAAAATGAACTTCTGAACAGAACAGCAGTCTGCTTTTTATATTCTCATGAATTAATGAAATATAGTTATGGATAGAAGCTCTGCTGGTATCAGTGGTCAATACGCAAGATCAGATAATGATTACAACCAAACGAATGACCATGCCGCTTCTTCAAGGCGTGGACGATATAGACATGCCACAGTCAGACAATGGGATAATCCCCCCCGCACTGCCCCAGGGCGTAATGAATTTTACCAATCTTCTGCCACATCCCCTTCTCAATATCTACTGCGCCGTTCAGTAAACCCTGCTCAAAATTTTAATGCTCTCACCAAACAGGAAATAATGGATGGCCTGGTGAGTAAATCGAATCGTTTCGGCCATCGCTATGACGGGAGAGATCATGGCCTGTATGCCAGTTCAATTAAAAAATACACGTCAGCGTCTAAAAGACCGTTAAATCGAGCGGAACAAAGCCAGCTGATGCGATTGCTGCAAAATTTCACAGCAACGCGAAGCTGGAATTGGCTAAGCCTGACAACCACACTTCATTCATTGACTTCAGCGGGTGTTTTTACCCTTCATAGCCCCTTGAATGATCGTGTTAGGTTTACTCAAGCTGCCTTATTGTCAACACTGCTTGATGCAATAATATTCAAGTGCAACCAAAAAGCTGAAACCAGCTATATTGGTGCCCAGGGTGTCGCCAATCTGCTGTGGGCCATGGCGAAACTGGTAGACAGCGGGCAGGAGCGAAAACCAGTGCTCAACGAGGCTGTGGCCGCACTGTTGCCCCACGTGAACACACAGAAGGACCAATTTATTCCTCAACATATTGCCAACCTGCTGTGGGCCATGGCGAAACTGGTGGACAACGGGCAGGAGCGGACACCAGGGCTCAATGAGGCCGTGGCCAGGCTATTGCCCTACGTGAACGCACAGAAAGGTCACTTTAAACCACAGGAAATCGCCAACCTGATGTGGGCCATGGCGAAACTGGTGGACAACGGGCAGGAGCGGACACCAGGGCTCAATGAGGCCGTGGCCAGGCTATTGCCCTACGTGAACGCACAGAAAGGTCACTTTAAACCACAGGAAATCGCCAACCTGATGTGGGCCATGGCGAAACTGGTGGACAACGGGCAGGAGCAGACACCAGAGTTCAACGAGGCCGTGGTCGCGCTGTTGCCCCACGTGAACGCACAGAAAGAACAATTTAATGCCCAGGGTGTCACCAACCTGCTGTGGGCCATGGCAAAACTGGTGGATAACGGGCAGGAGCAGACGCCAGAGCTCAACGAGGGTGTGGTTGCGCTGTTGCCCTGCGTGAACGCACAGAAAGCTCACTTTAAACCACAGGAAATCGCCAACCTGCTGTGGGCCATGGCGAAACTGGTGGACAACGGGCAGGAGCAGACACCAGAGTTCAACGAGGCCGTGCCCGCGCTGTTGTCTCAGGTAAACGCACATAAAGACCGATTTGATGCACAGGGTATTACCAACCTGCTGTGGGCCATGGCGAAATTGGTGGACAACGGCCAGCAGCGGACACCAGGGCTCAACGAGGCCGTGGCCGCGCTGCTGCCCTGCGTGAATGCACAGAAAGACCAATTTATTCCTCAGCATTTCGCCAACCTGCTGTGGGCCATGGCGAAACTGGTGGACAACGGGCAGGAGCGGACATCAGAGATCAAAGAGGCCGTGGCCGCGTTGTTGCCCCACGTGAACGAACAGAAAGACCAATTTAATGCCCAGGGTATCACCATCCTGCTTTGGGCCATGGCGAAACTGGTTGACAGCGGGCAGAAGCGGACACCAGCGCTCAAAGAGGCCGTGGCCGCACTGTTGCCCCACGTGAATACACAGAAAGCTAACTTTAAACCACAGGAAATCGCCAACCTGCTATGGGCCACGGCGAAACTGGTGGACAACGGGCAGGAGCGGACACTGCAGCTTAAAGAGGCCGTGGCCGTGCTGTTGCCACAAGTGAACCCAGAGAAAGCTAACTTTAAACCACAGGAAATCGCCAGCCTGCTGTGGGCCATGGCGAAACTACTGGACAACGGGCAGGATAGGACACCAGAGCTTAAAGAGGCCCTGGCCACGCTGTTGCCACACGTGAACGCACAGAAAGATAACTTTACACCACAGGCTATCGCCAACCTGCTGTGGGCCATGGCGAAACTGGTGGATAGCGGGCAGGAGCGGACACCAGAGTTTAACGAGGCCGTGGCCGCGCTGTTGCGCCACGTGAACACACAGAAAGCTAACTTTAAACCACAGGAAATCGCCAATCTGCTGTGGGCCACGGCGAAACTGGGTGAGTTCGTTGAGCTGAACATGGTTACCTCTATGTTCGAATCGCTTGTTTACCGAATCAGTGAAACCCCTCAGCTCTCACAGCAAAACATATTGATGTCTCTCTGGGGAGTAATGGTTTGCTGTGCCAGGTTGTCTCTAGACTCCAATAACAATAACTGGCTTGAAAAACACATGGATGACCTGTTTACTCGTCTGGAAAACACCTCCCCAGACAATGAAGAAGATCAATCCATCACTGCTATGGCCGCAAGCTGGCTTGGGAGAGCGTGCCCGGTCGTCCCCCATTACCAGACTACCATGTCAAAACGTCAATCCGACTTTCGCGATCAACTCCAATCAAGCTTTCCCTCTTTGCAGATTGAAGAAGAAAAGAGTCTGAACTCATTGCCTCCGGTTGACCTGCTACTGCCAGATCACAACATGGTGATTGAAGTTCAGGGTCCCTCTCATTACGTGGGTGGTGATTTCAAAACCAGGAATGGTTCGACGCTGCTGAAAATCGCACTGTTGCAAAAAGCAGGATTTGAGGTCATTGAAATCCCAATTAACATGCTTTGGAACCGGAATTCAATGAAACGATGTATTGATCAAATAAAGGCCAGGGTAGACATCTCGTCACAACGTCATGGCCCTGTATCACTTAAAAGAAGGTGGGCAGATGCGGCATACGTTACTGCTGATAAAGGCACGCAACCCTCAGATCACGGTTACTTAACCGCCAAAGAACATTCAGAAGAGCAAACCGGTAAACCAGCAAAGAGGAAGAAAACAAACAGCCAGTAATCCTCTCCCTTCGACCCAGGAACCGTTTTCACATTCCAGGAAAGTTCTACCAACGTTGAAGGCCTGTTGTCACTGAATTTCGCCCCAAATGAACTTCTGAACAGAACAGCAGTCTGCTTTTTATATTCTCATGAATTAATGAAATATAGTTATGGATAGAAGCTCTGCTGGTATCAGTGGTCAATACGCAAGATCAGATAATTATTATAACCGACCGGGTGGCCATGCCGCTTCTTCAAGACGTGGACGATATAGATATGCCACAGTCAGACAATGGGATACCCCCTCCCGCACTGCCCCAGGGCGTAATGAATTTTACCATTCTTCTTTCACACGCTCTTCACAACATCTACAGTACCGTTCAGTAAACCCTGCTCAAGATTTCAATACCCTCACCAGACAGGAAATAATGGCTGGCCTGCTGAGTAAATCTTATCGTTTCGGTGATCGCTATGATGGGAGAGATCACGGTCAATATGCCAGTTCAATTAAAAAATACACGTTAGCTGCTAAAAGACCGTTAAATCGAGCGGAACAAGGCCAGCTGATGCGTTTTCTGCAAAATTTCACAGCAACGCGGAGCTGGAATTGGTTAAGCCTGACGACAACACTTCACTCATTTACTTCAGCGGGTGTTTTCACCCCTCATAAACCAATGGATGAGCGTGTTAAGCTTACTCAAGCTCACTTATTGTCAGCACTACTTGATGCAATCATATTCAAGTGCAACCAAAAAGCTGAAACCAGCTATATTGGTGCCCAGGGTGTCGCCAACCTGCTGTGGGCCATGGCGAAACTGGTAGACAGCGGGCAGGAGCGAAAATCAGGGCTCAACGAGGCTGTGGCCGTACTGTTGCCCCACATGAACGCACAGCAAGACCCATTTATTCCTCAACATATTGCCAACCTGCTGTGGGCCATGGCGAAACTGGTGGACAACGGGCAGGAGCGAACACCAGGGCTCAATGAGGCCGTGGCCAGGCTATTGCCCGACGTGAACGCACAGAAAACTCACTTTAAACCACAGGAAATCGCCAGCCTGCTGTGGGCCATGGCGAAACTGGTGGACAACGGGCAGGAACAGACACCAGCGTTCAACGAGGCCGTGGCCGCGCTGTTGTCCCGGGTAAACGCACATAAAGACCGATTTAATGCACAGGGTATTACCAACCTGCTGTGGGCCATGGCAAAACTGGTGGGCAACGGGCAGGAACAAACAGCAGGGCTCAAAGAGACCGTGATCGTGCTGTTGCCCTGCGTGAACGCACTGAAAGACCGATTTATACCTCAGCATATTGCCAACCTGCTGTGGGCCATGGCGAAACTGGTGGACTACGGGCAGGAGCGGACACCAGGGCTCAAAGAGGCCGTGGCCGCGCTGTTACCCAACGTGAACGCACAGAAAGACCAATTTAATGCCCAGGCTATTGCCAACCTGCTGTGGGTCATGGCGAAACTGGTGGGCAGCGGGCTGGAGCGGGCACCAGGGCTCAAAGAGGCTGTGGCCACGCTGTTGCCCCAGGTGATCGCAAAGAAAGCTAACTTTAAACCACAGGGTATTGCCAACCTGCTGTGGGCCATGGCGAAACTGGTGGACTACGGGCAGGAGCGGACACCAGGGCTCAAAGAGGCCGTGGCCGCGCTGTTACCCAACGTGAACGCACAGAAAGACCAATTTAATGCCCAGGCTATTGCCAACCTGCTGTGGGTCATGGCGAAACTGGTGGGCAGCGGGCTGGAGCGGGCACCAGGGCTCAAAGAGGCTGTGGCCACGCTGTTGCCCCAGGTGATCGCAAAGAAAGCTAACTTTAAACCACAGGGTATTGCCAACCTGCTGTGGGCCATGGCGAAACTGGTGGACTACGGGCAGGAGCGGACACCAGGACTCAAAGAGACCGTGGCCGCGTTGTTGCCCCACGTGAACGCACATAAAGCTCACTTTAAACCACAGGAAATCGCCAACCTGCTGTGGGCCATGGCGAAACTGCTGGACAACGGGCAAGAACGGACACCAGAACTCAAAGAGCCTGTGGTCGCCCTGCTATCCCACGTGAACATACAGAAAGCTCACTTTAAACCACAGGAAATCGCCAACCTGCTGTGGGCCATGGCAAAACTGGTGGACAACGGACAAGAGTGGACACCAGAGCTCAACGAGGCCGTGGCCGCGCTGTTGCCTCGTGTGAACGCACAGAAAGCTAACTTAATACCACAGGAGACTGTTAACCTGCTATGGGCCATGGCGAAACTGGGCGAACTCATTGAGCTGAACGTGGTAACATCCACGTTTAAATCGCTTGTCTACCGAATCAGTGGCAACCCTCAGTTCTCTCAGCAAGCGATATTGATGTCCCTCTGGGGAGTAATGGTATGCTGTGCCAGATTGTATCTGGTCTCCGATGCCAACAAAAATAACTGGCTTGAAAAGCACATGGATGATCTGTTTACTCGCCTGGAAAATACATTCCCAGACAATCCAGACAATAATGAAGAGGAACAATACGTTATTGCCATGGCCGCAAGTTGGCTTGGGAGATCATGCCCGTTCGTCCCCCATTACCAGATAATCATGTCAAAACCTCAATCCGACTTCCGCGATCAACTCCAATCATGTATTCCATCTCTGCAAATTGAAGAAGAAAAGAGTCTGAATTCATTACCTCCGGTTGACCTGCTACTGCCAGATCACAACATGGTGATTGAAGTTCAGGGGCCCTCTCATTACGTGGGTGGTGATTTCAAAACCAGGAAGGGTTCGACTCTGCTGAAAATTGCACTGTTGCAAAAAGCAGGATTTGAGGTCATTGAAATTCCGGTTAACAGGCTTTGGAATCAGGATTTAATGAAACCGTACATTGATCAAATAAAGACCAGGACAGGCATCCCGCCACAGGGGCATGGCTCTGTATCACTTAAAAGAACGTGGGCAGATGCGGCATACGTTACTGCTGATAAAGGCAGGCAACCCTCAGATCACGGTTACCTGACCGCCGAAAAACAGTTAGAAGAACAAACCGGCAAACCAGCCAGGAGGAAGAGAAAAAACAGCCAGTAACCCCCCCCTCCCTTCCACCCAGGAACCGTTTTCACATTCAAGTAAAGTTCTACCAGCTGAAGACCTGTTGCCCCTGAATTTCGCCCCGGATGATTTGAAGATAATGGATGGTTGGCATCAGGAGCAGATGAGTTTCTCCCACTGCTTACATTGATCAACATTCCAGCAAAATGAACTTCTGAACAGAACAGCAGTCTGCTTTTTATATTCTCATGAATTAATGAAATATAGTTATGGATAGAAACTCTGCTGGTATCGGTGGTCAATACACAAGATCAGATAATTATTATAACCGACCGGGTGGCCATGCCGCTTCTTCACGGCGTGGACGATATATATATGCCACAGTCAAACAATGGGATAACCCCTCCCGCACTGCCCCGGTGCGTCATGAATTTTACCATTCTTCTTTCACACGCTCTTCTCAACATCTACAGTACCGTTCAGTAAACCCAGCTCAAGATTTTAATGCTCTCACCAGACAGGAAATAATGGATGACCTGGTGAGTAAATCTTATCGTTTCGGTGATCGCTACGATGGGAGACATCACGGTCAATATGCCAATTCAATTAAAAAATACACGTCAGCGTCTAAAAGACCATTAAATCGAGCAGAACAAAGCCAGCTGATACGTTCACTGCAAAATTTTTCCGTAACACGGAGCTGGAATTGGCGAAGCCTGACGACAACACTTCATTCATTGACTTCAGCGGGTGTATTTACCCCTCATAACCCCATGGAGGAGCGTGTTAAGCATACTCAAGCTGCGTTACTGTCAACGCTACTTGATGCAATAATATTCAAGTGCAACCAAAAACCTCAATCCAGGGATATTGATGCCCAGGGTGTCGCCAACCTGCTGTGGGCCATGGCAAAACTGGTAGACAGCGGGCAGGAGCGAACACCAGGGTTCAACGAGGCTGTGGCCGCACTGTTGCCCCTCGTGAACGAACAGAAAGACCAATTTAATGCCCAGGGTGTCGCCAACCTTCTATGGGCCATGGCGAAACTGGTGGACAAGGGCCAGGAGCGGACACCGGGGCTCAATGAGGCCCTGGCCAGGCTATTGCCCGACGTGAACGCACAGAAAGATAACTTTAAACCACAGGAAATTGCCAACCTGCTGTGGGCCATGGCGAAACTGGTGGACAACGGGCACGAACAGACACCAGGGCTCAACGGGGCCGTAGCTGTGCTGTTGCCCCTCGTGAACGCACAGAAAGCTCACTTTAAACCACAGGAAATTGCCAACCTGCTGTGGGCCATGGCGAAACTGGTGGACAACGGGCACGAGCAGACACCAGGGCTCAACGGGGCCGTAGCCGTGCTGTTGCCCCTCGTGAACGCACAGAAAGCTCACTTTAAACCACAGGAAATCACCAACCTGCTGTGGGCCATGGCGAAACTGGTGAACAACGGGCAGGAGCAGACACCAGAGTTCAACGAGGCCGTGGCCGCACTGTTGCTCCTCGTGAACGCACAGAAAACCAACTTTAAACCACAGGAAATTGCCAACCTGCTGTGGGCCATGGCGAAACTGGTGGATAACAGGCATGAGTTGACACCAGGGCTCAAAGAGGCTGTGGCCGCATTGTTGCCCCACGTGAACCCCAAAAAAAACCAATTTATTCCTCAGCATATCGCCAACCTGCTGTGGGCCATGGCAAAACTGGTGGACAACGGACAGGAACAGACACCAGAACTCAACGAGGCCGTGGCTACGCTGTTACCCCACGTAAATGAACAGAAAGCTAACTTTAAACCACAGGGTATTGTCAACCTGCTGTGGGCCATGGCGAAACTGGTGGGCAGTGGGCTAGAGCGGGCACCAGAGCTCAAAGAGGCCGTGGCTGCGCTGTTGCCCCATGTGAACGCACAGAAGGACCAATTTGATGCCCAGGGTATCGCCAACCTGCTGTGGGCCATGGCGAAACTGGTGGACAACGGGCACGAGCAGACTCCAGAACTCAACGAGACCGTGGCCGCGCTGTTGTCCCAAGTGAACGCACAGAAAGCTCACTTTGAATCACAGGGTATCGCCAATCTGCTGTGGGCCATGGCGAAACTGGTGAACAACGGGCAGGAGTGGATACCGGGTCTCAAAGAGGCCGTGGCCGCGTTGTTGCACCACGTGAACGCACAGAAAGCTCATTTTACACCACAGGGTATCGCCAACCTGCTGTGGGCCATAGCGAAACTGTTGGACAACGGGCAGAAGTGGTCACCAGGGCTCAATGATGCCGTGGCCGCGCTGTTGCCCCACGTGAACGCAAACAAAGACCAATTTATTCCTCAGCATATCGCCAACCTGCTGTGGGCCATGGCGAAACTGGTGGACAACGAGCAAAAGCGAACACCAGAGTTCAACGAGGCGTTGGCTGCGCTGTTGCCCCACGTGAGCGCACAGAAAGCAAACTTTAAACCACAGGGTATCGCCAACCTGCTGTGGGCCATAGCGAAACTTGTAGACAACGGGCAAGAGCTAACAACAGAGCCCAAAAAGGCCGTGGCCGCCCTGTTGCCCCACGTAAACACACATAAAGACCAATTTAATGCCCTGGGAATCGCTAACCTTCTGTGGGCCATGGCGAAACTGCTGGACAACGGGGAGGATAGGACACCACAGCTTAAAGAGGCCGTGGCTGCGCTTTTGCCACACGTGAACGCACAGAAAGGTAACTTTAAACCACAGGGTATCGCCAACCTGCTGTGGGCAATGGCGAAACTGATGGATAGCGGGCAGGATCGAACAACAGGGCTTCACGAGGCCGTGACTGCTCTGTTGCCTCACGTGAACGCAAAGAAAGACCAATTTAAAGCCCAGGGAATCGCCAACCTGCTGTGGGCCATGGCGAAACTGGGTGAACTCCTTGAGCTGAACGTGGTTATCTCTACGTTCGAATCGCTTGTCGACCGCATCAGTGAAAATCCTCAGCTCTCTCAGCAAACGATATTGATGTCCCTTTGGGGAGTAATGGTATGCTGTGCCAGGTTGTCACCAGACGCCAATAACAATCACTGGCTTGAAAAGCACATGGATGACTTGTTTACTCGCGTGAAAAATACATCTCCGGATAACTTAGAGGATCAATCCGTTATTGCCATGGCAGCAAGTTGGCTAGGTAGGGCCTGTCCTGTCGTCCCCCATTACCGGACAACTATTTCAAAACCTCAAGCCGACTTCCGCAATCAACTCCAATCATGCATTCCCTCTTTGCAGATTGAAGAAGAAAAGAGTCTGAACTCATTACCTCCGGTTGACCTGCTACTGCCAGATCACAACATGGTGATTGAAGTTCAGGGTCCCTCTCATTATGTGGGTGGTGATTTTAAAACCAGGAATGGTTCAACCCTGCTGAAAATCGCACTGCTGCAAAAAGCAGGATTTGAGGTCATTGAAATCCCGGCTAACCAGCTTTTGAACAACGATTTAATGAAACCATATATTGATCAAATAAAGATCAGGACAGGCATCCCGCCACAGGGGCATGGCTCTGTATCACTTAAAAGAAGGTGGGCAGATGCGGCATGCGTTACTGCTGATGACAGGCAACCCTCAGATCACGGTGACTTAACCGCCGAAGAACATTCAGGAGAACAAACCAACCCGACAAAGAGGAAGAAAACAAACAGCCCGTAATCGTCTTCCTCCCATCATGACTCAAGTAAACTTTTCAGCAAAATGAACTTTTGAACAGAACCGCTGTCAGCTTTTTAAATTTTCATGAATTAATGAAATATAGTTATGGACAGAAGCTCTGCTGGTATCAGTGGTCAATACGCAAGATCAGGTAATGGTTGCAACCAACCAGGTAACCATGCGGCGTCTTCAAAGCGTGGGCAACATAGGCATGCCACCGTCAGACAATCGAATAAATCCCCCCCCACTGCCCCGGGGCCTAATGTTGACCATTCTTCTGGCACACCCCCTTCTCAATCTCTACAGCGCCGTAAAGTAAACCCTGCTCAAGGTTTTAATGCCCTCATCACACAGGAAATAATGGATGATCTGGTGAGAGCATCGGATCGTTTCGGTCATCGCTATAATGGGAAAAATCACGGTCAATTTGCCAGTTCGATTAAACAATACACGTCAACGTCTAAAAGACCGTTAAATCGAGCGGAACAAAGCCAGCTGATGCATTTGCTGCAAAATTTCACCGCAACGCGGAGCTGGAATTGGTTAAGCCTGACGACAACACTTCACTCATTTACTTCAGCGGGTGTTTTCACCCCTCATAAACCAATGGATGAGCGTGTTAAGCATACTCAAGCTCGCTTATTGTCAGCACTACTTGATGCAATCATATTCAAGTGCAACCAAAAAACTGATACCAGCTATATTGGTGCCCAGGGTGTCGCCAACCTGCTATGGGCCCTGGCAAAACTGGTAGACAGCGGGCAGGAGCGAAAATCAGCGCTCAAAGAGGCTGTGGCCGCACTGTTGCCACACATAAACGCACAGCAAGACCCATTTATTCCTCAGCATATTGCCAACCTGCTGTGGGCCATGGCGAAACTGGTGGACAATGGGCAGAAGCGAACACCAGTGCTCAATGAGGCCGTGGCCGGGCTTTTGCCCCTCGTGAACGCACCGAAAGCTGACTTTAAACGACAGGAAATCGCTAACCTGCTGTGGGCCATGGCGAAACTGGTGGATAACGGGCAGAAGACACCAGAACTCAAAAAGGCTATGGCTGCGCTGTTGCCCCGCGTGAAGGCAAATAAAGATCAATTTAATGCCCAGGATATCGCCAACCAGCTGTGGGCCATCGCGAAACTATTGGTCAACGGGCACAAATGGACACCCGAACTCAACGATGCCGTGACCGCATTGTTGCCTTGCGTGAACAAATTTTTGCCTTGCGTGAACAAATTGTTGCCTTGCGTGGACAAACAGAAAGCCCAATTTACTCCTCAACATCTCGTCAACCTGCTGTGCGCCATGGCAAAACTGGTAGACAACGGGCAGAAGCAGACACCGGGGCTCAAAGAGGCCGTGGCCGCGCTGTTGCCAAAAGTGAAAGAACAGAACGCAAATTTTGTACCACAGGGTATCGCCAACCTGCTGTGGGCCATGGCGAAACTGGGGGAGAACGGCCAGGAACAGACACCAGAACTCAAAGAGGCCGTGGCCGCGCTGTTGCCAAAAGTGAAAGAACAGAAAGCAAATTTTAAACCACAGGGTATCGCCAACCTGCTGTGGGCCATGGCGAAACTGGTGGAGAACGGCCAGGAACAGACACCAGAACTCAAAGAGGCCGTGGCCGCGCTGTTGCCCTTTGTGAAGGCACCAGAAAAAACATTTAATGCCCAGGAAATCACCAACCTGCTGTGGGCCATGGCGAAACTGATGGACAACGGGCAGGAGCGGACACCAGAGTTCAACAAGGCCCTGGGGGCGCTGTTGCCCCACGTGAACACACAGAAAGACCAATTTATTTCTCAGCATATCGCCAACCTGCTGTGGGCCATGGCGAAACTGGTGGCTAACGGGCAGGAGCGAACACCAGAGTTTAACCAGGCCATGGCCGCGCTGTTGCCATGCATCAACACGGAGAACGCTAACTTTAACCCACAGGAAATCACTAACGTGCTGTGGGCCATGGCGAAGTTGGCAGACAACGGGCTGGAGCAGACACCAGGGCTCGAAGGAGCTCTGGCCGCGTTGTTGCCCCGTGTGAACGCTCAGAAGGAGCAATTTATTCCTCAAAATATCGCCAACCTGCTGTGGGCCCTGGCAAAACTGATGGACAAAGGGGAGTCGACACCTGAGCCCAACGCGGTCATTGCCGGGCTGCTGCACCAGGTGAACGCACAGAAAGCCAATTTTAAACCACAGGGTATCGCCAACCTGCTGTGTACCATGGCGAAACTGGTGGACAACGGGCAGGAGCGATCACCAGAGTTTAAGGAGGCCATGGCCGCGCTGTTGCCATGCATCAACACGGAGAAAGCTAACTTTAAACCACAGGAAATCGCTAACGTGCTGTGGGCCATGGCGAAACTGGCGGACAACGGGCTGGAGCAGACACCAGGTCTCAAAGAAGCTGTGGCCGCGTTGTTGCCCCATGTGAACGCTCAGAAGGGGCAATTTATTCCTCAGCATATCGCCAACCTGCTGTGGGCCATGGCGAAGCTGGTGGACAAAGGGCTGGAGCAAACTCCAGAGCTCAAAGAAGCTGTGGCCGCACTGTTGCTCGACGTGAATGCACAGAAAGACCAATTTAATGCCCAGGGTACCGCCAACCTGCTGTGGGCCATGGCGAAACTGGTGGACAACGGGCATGAACAGACGCCGGAGCTCAAAAAGGCCGTGGCTACACTGTTACCCCACGTGAAAACACAGATAGACCAATTTATTCCTCAGCATATCGCCAACGTGCTGTGGGCCATTGCGAAACTGGTGGACAACGGGCTGGAGCAGACACCAGGGCTCAAAGAAGCTGTGGCCGCGTTGCTATCCGATGTTAACGATAAGAAGAAGCAATTTATTTCTCAGCATATCGCCAACCTGTTGTGGGCCATGGCGATGCTGGGTGAACTCGTTGAGCTGAACCTGGCTACCTCTACGTTCGAATCGCTTGTCTATCGAATCAGTACAAACCTTCAGTTTTCTAATAAGGAAGAGATATCGATGTCTCTCTGGGGAGTCATGGTATGCTGTGCCAGGTTGGCTCTAGACACCAATGCCAATAAAAATAACGTGCTTGAAAAGCACATGCATGAACTTTTGACTCACCTGGAAAATACATCGCCAGATAAAGAAGAGGATCAATCCATCAGGATCATGGCTGCAAGTTGGTTTGGCAGAGACTGTCCGGTCGTTCACCATTACCAGACAAACAGTTCAAAAACCCAGGCCGACTTCCGCGATCAACTCCAATCATCTATCCCATCTCTGAAAATTGAAGAAGAAAAGAGTCTGAACTCACTGCCTCCGGTTGACCTGCTCCTGCCAGATCACAAAATGGTGATTGAAGTTCAGGGACCGTCTCATTACGTGGGTGGTGATATCAAAACCAGGAATGGTTCGACTCTGCTGAAAATCGCACTGTTGCAAAAAGCAGGATTTGAGGTCATTGAAATTCCGGTTAACAGCCTTGACAATCAGGATTTAATGAAACCATACATTGATCAAATAAAAACCAGGACAGGGATCCCGCCACAGGGGGATGGCTCTGTATCAATTAAAAGAAGGTGGGCAGATGAGGCATGCATTACTGCTGATGACAGGCAACCCTCAGATCACGGTTACTTAACCGCCGAAGAACAGTCAAAAGAACAAACCGGCAAACCAGCCAAGAGGAAGAAAAAAAAGCGAGGAACCCCCTCCTCTCGACCCAGGAACCGTTTTCACATTCCAGCAAAATGAACTTCTGAACAAAACCACAGTCTGCTTTTTATATTTCCATGAATTAATGAAATATAATTATGGACAGAAGCTCTGTCGGCATCAGTGGTCAATACGCAAGATCAGATAATGGTTACAGCCAACCGGGTGACCATACCGCTTCTTCAAGGCGTGGGCGATATAGACATACCACCGTCAGACAATGGAATAATCCCCCCCGCACTGCCCCGGGGCGTAATGAATTTGACCATTCTTCTTTCACACGCTCTTCACAGCATCTACAGTACCGTTCAGTAAACCCTGCTCAAGATTTCAATACCCTCACCAGGCAGGCAATAATGGATGGCCTGCTGAGTAAATCGAATCGTTTCGGTGATCGCTATGATGGGAGAGATCACGGACAATATGCCAGTTCAATTAAAAATTACACGTTAGTTTCTAAAAGACCTTTAAATCGAGCTGAACAAAGCCAGCTGATGCGTTTTCTGCAAAATTTCACAGTAACACGGAGCTGGAATTGGCGAAGCCTGACGACAACACTACATTCATTTACTTCAGCGGGTGTTTTTACCCCTGATAACACCATGGATCAGCGTGTTAAGCGGACACAAGCTGCCTTATTGTCAACGCTGCTGGCTGCAATAATATTCAAGTGCAACCGCAAAGCTGCAGCATGGGATATTGATGCCCGGGGAATCGCCAACCTGCTGTGGGCCATAGCGAAACTGGTGGACAACGGCCAGAAGCACACACCAGAGTTCCGGGAGGCCGTGGCCGCGCTGTTGCCACACGTGGATGCACAGAAAGACCAATTTATACCTCAGCATACCGCCAACCTGCTGTGGGCCTTAGCGAAACTGGTGGAGAACGGCCAGGAGCAGACACCAGAACTCAAAGAGGCCATGGCTGCCCTGTTACCCTGCGTGAACGCACAGAAAGCTGACTTTAAACCACAGGAAATCACTAACCTGCTGTGGGCCATGGCGAAACTGGTGGACAACGGGCAGAAGCAGACACCGGAACTCAAAAAGGCTGTGACTGCGCTGTTGCCCCGCGTAAAGGCAAAGAAAGATCAATTTAATGCCCAGGATATCGCCAACCAGCTGTGGGCCATTGCGAAACTGTTGGTCAACGGGCACGAATGGACACCCGAACTCAACGATGCCGTGACCGCATTGTTGCCCCGCGTGAACAAACAGAAAGCCCAATGTACTCCTCAACATCTCGTCAACCTGCTGTGGGCCATGGCGAGACTGGTGATCAACGGGCAGGAACAGAAACCTGAGCTAAACGAAGCCGTAGCCACACTGTTGCCCCATATAAACGCACAGAAAGACCAATTTAATGCCCAGCATATCGCCAACCTGATTTGGGCCATGGCAAAACTGGTGAGCAATGGGCAGGAGCAGACACCAGAACTCAAAGAGGCCGTAGCCGCGCTATTGCACAAAGTGAAAGAACAGAAAGCAAATTTTAAACCACAGGGTATCGCCAACCTGCTGTGGGCTGTGGCGAAACTGGTGGACAACGGCCAGGATCAGACACCGGGGCTCAACAAGGACGTGGCCGCGCTGTTGCCCTGTGTGAAGGCACAAAAAGAACAATTTAATGCCCAGGGTGTCGCCAACCTGCTGTGGGCCATGGTGAAACTGATGGACAACGGTCAGGAGCGGACACCCGATTTCAATGCGGCTGTGACCGCGCTTTTGTCCCAGGTGGACATAAAGAAAGCTAACTTTAAACGTCAGGAAATCGCCAACCTGATTTGGAGCATGGCAAAACTGGTGGACAACGGGCACAAGTGGACACCCGAGTTCAACGAGGCCGTGACCGCGCTGTTGCCCCATGTGAGCGCACAGAAATACCGATTTATTCCCCAGCATATTGCCAACCAGCTGTGGGCCATGGCGAAACTGGTGGACAACGGGCTGAAGCGGACACCACAGCTCAAAGAGGCCGTGGCCGCGCTACTGGCACACGTGAACGCAGATAAAGCCAACTTTAAACCACAAGAAATCGCCAACGTGCTGTGGGCCATGGCGAAACTGGCGGACAACGGGCTGGAGCAGACACCTGGGCTGAAAGAAGCTGCGGCCGCGTTGTTACCCCATGTGAACACTCATAAAGAGCAATTCATTCCTCAGCATATCGCCAACCTGCTGTGGGCCATGGCAAAACTGATGGACAAAGGGGAGTCGACACCAGAGCCCAACGCGGTCATGGCCGGGCTGCTGCACCAGGTGAACGCACAGAAAGCCAATTTTAAACCTCAGGGCATCGCCAACCTGCTGTGGGCCATGGCGAAACTGGTGGACAACATGAAGGACCGGATACCAGAGCTCAACGAAGCTCTGGTTGCACTGTTGCCCCACGTGAACGAGCAGAAAGTTAACTTTAAACCACAGGAAATCGCCAACGTGCTGTGGGCCATGGCCAAACTGGTAGACAATGGGTATGAGCCGACAACAGAGTTCATCAAGGCTATAACCGCGCTGTTGCCCTGTGTGAACGCACAGAAAGGCCAATTGATTCCTCAGCATATTGTCAACCTGCTGTGGGCCATGGCGAAACTGCTGGACAACGGGCTGAAGTGGATACCGGGGCTCAAAGAGGCCGTGGCCGCGCTGCTGCCCCACGTTAGCCCACAGAAAGCTAACTTTGAACCACAGGGTACCGCCAACCTGTTGTGGGCAATGGCGAAACTGGTGGACAACGGGCAGGAACAGACGCCGGAGCTCAACGAGGCCGTGGCGGCACTGTTGCCCCACGTGAACACACAGAAAGACCAATTTATTCCTCAGCATATCGCCAACCTGCTGTGGGCCATGGCGAAACTGATGGACAAAGGACAGGAGCAGACGCCAGAGTTCAATGATACCGTGGGCGCGCTGTTACCCCTCGTGAACGCACTGAAAGATCAATTTACTTCTCAGCATATCGCCAACCTGTTGTGGGCCATGGCGAAGCTGGGTGAACTCGTTGAGCTGAACGTGGTGATATCGACGTTCAAATCCCTCGTCTACCGAATCAGTGGCAACCCCCAGGTCTCCAGGCAAGCGATATTGATGTCTCTCTGGGGAGTAATGGTATGCTGTGCCAGGCTGTCCCTGGTCTCCAATGGCAATAAAAATAATGAGTTTGAAAAGCCTATGGATGAACTGTTTACCCGGCTGAAAACAGACTTCCCGGACAATGAAGAAGATCAATCCATCATTGCCATGGCCGCAAGTTGGCTTGGGGTACCTTGTCCGTTCTTCCCCCGTTACCAGACCGTCATTTCAAAACCTCAAACCTTCTTCCGTGAGCAACTCCAATTATGCCTTCCCACTTTGCAGATTGAAGAAGAAAAGAGTCTGAACTTTTTACCTCCGGTTGACCTGCTGCTGCCAGATCACAACATTGTGATTGAGGTTCAGGGCCCCTTTCATTACGTGGATGGTGATTGCAAAGCCAGGAATGGGTCGACTCTGCTGAAAATCGCACTGTTGCAAAAAGCAGGATTTGAGGTCATTGAAATCCCGGTTAACCAGCTTGGTAACCAGGATTCAATGACATTATGTATTGATCAAATAAAAACCAGGGTAAACCTCTCAGCAAAATGAACTTCTGAACCGCACAGCAGTCTTCTTTTTATATTTTCATGAATTAATGAAATATAATTATGAATAGAAGCTCTGCCGGAATCAGCGGTCAATGCGCACGATCAGGTAATGCTTACAACCAACCGAATGACCATGCCGCTTCTTCAAGGCGTGGGCGATACAGGCATGCCACAGTCAGACAATGGGATCCTCCTTCCCGCACAGCCACGGGGCGTAATGAATTTTACCATTCTTCTGCCCCACGCCCTGCTCAATATCTACTGCGCCGTTCAGTAAATCATGCTCAAGATTTTAATGCGCTCACCCAACAGGAAATAATGGATGGCCTGGTGAGTAAATCGTATCGTTTCGGTCATCGCTATGATGGGAGAGATCACGGCCTATATGCCAGTTCAATTAAAAAATACACGTCAGCGTCTAAAAGACCATTAAATCGAGCTGAACAAAGCCAGCTGATGCGTTTGCTGCAAAATTTCACTGCAACGCGGAGCTGGAATTGGCTAAGCCTGACGACAACACTGCACTCATTTACTTCAGCAGGTGTTTTTACCCCCCATAAACCTATGGATCAGCGTGTTAAGCGTACACAAGCTGGCCTGTTGTCGACACTGCTGGATGCAATAATTTTCAAATGCAACCGAAAAGCTAAAGCATGGGATATTGATGCCCGGGGAATCGCCAACCTGCTGTGGGCCATGGCGAAACTGGTGGACAACGGCCAGCTGCGCACACCAGAGTTCAAAGAGGCCGTGGCCGCGCTGTTGCCTCACATGAATGAGCAGAAAGACCAATTTATTCCTCAGCATATCGCCAACCTGCTGTGGGCCATGGCGAAACTGACGGACAACGGCCAGGTGCAGACACCAGAACTCAATGAGGCCATGGCTGCCCTGTTGACCCGCGTGAACGCACAGCAAGCTGATTTTAAACCACGGGAAATCGCCAACCTGCTATGGGCCATGGCGAAACTGTTGGACAACGGGCAGGAGCAGACACCAGAGTTCAACGAGGCCGTAGCCGCGCTGTTGCTCCACGTGAACGCACAGAAAGACCAATTGAATGCCCAGGATATCACCAATCTGTTGTGGGCCATGGCGAAACTGGTGGACAACGGGCAAAAGCAGACAACAAAGCTGAAAGAGACTGTGGCTGCACTGTTGCCCTACGTGACAACACAGAAAGCTCACTTTATACCACAGGAAATCACCAGCCTCCTGTGGGCTATGGCGAAACTGGTGGACAACGGGCAGGAGCAGACACCAGCGCTCAACGAGGCCGTGGCCGCCCTGTTGCCCTGCGTGAAAACACAGAAAGCTGACTTTAAATCACGGGAAATCGCCAACCTGCTTTGGGCTATGGCAAAACTGATGGACAACGGGCAGGAGCAAACTCCGGGGCTCAACGAGGCCGTGGCCGGGTTGTTGCCCTGCGTAAACACAGAGAAAGACCAATTTATTTCTCAGCATATCGCCAACCTGCTGTGGGCCATGGCGAAACTGGTGGACAACGGGCAGGAGCAGACACCAGCGCTCAAAGAGGCCGTGGCCGCGCTGTTGCCTCGCGTGAACGTACAGGAAGGCCAATGCATTCCTCAGGCTATCCCCAATCTGCTCTGGGCTATGGCGAAACTGGTGGACAACGGGCAGGAGTGGATACCGGGGCTCAAAGAGTCCGTGGCCGCGCTGATGCCGCAAGTGAGCGCTCAGAAAGCTAACTTTGAACCACAGGGAATCACCAAACTGCTGTGGGCCATGGCGAAACTGGTGGACAACGGCCAGGAGCAGACACCAGAACTCAACGAGGCTGTGGCCGCCCTGTTGCCTCACGTGAACGCACAGAAAGGCCAATTTCATGCCCAGGGTATCACCAACCTGCTGTGGGCCATGGCAAAACTGGTGGACAATGGGCAGAAACAGACGCCAGGACTCAACGAGGCCGTGGATGCGCTGTTGCCCCACGTGAACGCACAGAAAGACCAATTTACGCCTCAGCATATCGCCAACGTGCTGTGGGCCATGGCAAAACTGGTGGACAACGGGCAGAAACAGACACCAGGACTCTACGAGGCCGTGTACGCGCTGTTGCCCCATGTGAAGGCACAGAAAGCGAACTTTAAACCACAGGGTATCACCAACCTGCTGTGGGCCATGGCAAAACTGGTGGACAACGGGCAGGAGCGAACACCAGAGTTCAACGAGGCCATGGCCGCGCTGTTGCCCCACGTGAACGCACATAAAGAACAGTTTCATGCCCGGGCTATCGCCAACCTGCTGTGGGCCATGGCAAAACTGATGGACAGTGGGCAGGAGCGGACTCCAGAGTTCAACGAGGCCGTGGCCGCGCTGTTGCTAAACGTGAAGTCACAGAAAGCTGACTTTCAAACACAGGAAATCGCCAACCTGTTGTGGGCCTTGGCGAAACTGGTGGATAACGGAATGGAGCGAACAACAGGGCTTAACGAGGCCGTGGCTCTGCTGTTACCACGTGTAAACGAAAAGAAAGCCAACTTTACACCACAGGGTATCGCCAACCTGCTGTGGGCCATGGCGAAACTGGTGGACAACGGGCAGGAGCGGACACCTGAGCTCAACAAGGCCATGGCCTCGTTGTTGCCCCACGTGAGCGCACAGAAAGCCAACTTTACACAACAGGGTATTGCCAATCTGCTGTGGGCCATGGCGAAACTGCTGGACAACGGCCAGGAGCGGACTCCAGAGTTCAACGAGACCGTCGTCGTGCTGTTGCCCCACGTGAATGCCAAAAAAGACCAATTTATTGCTCAGAATATTGTTAACCTGCTGTGGGCTATGACAAAACTGGTGGACAACGGACAAGAGCGAACACCAGGGCTCAACGAGGCCGTAGTAACGCTGTTGCCCCAGGTGGACGTACAAAAAGACCAATTTAATGCCTGGGGGATCGCCAACCTGCTGTGGGCCATGGCGAAACTGGGTGAACTCGTTGAGCTGAGCGTGGTTAGCTCCACGTTTGAATCGCTTGTCTACAGAATCAGTGACAACCCTCAGCTCTCTCAGAAAGACATAAAGATGTCTCTCTGGGGAGTCCTGGTATTGTGTGCCAGGTTGTTTCTAGACTCTAATACCAATAAAAATAACGTGTTTGAGAAGCACATGGATGACCTGTTTACTCGCCTGGAAAATACCTATCCAGACAATGAAGAGGATCAATCCGTTATTGCCATGGCCGCAAGCTGGCTTGGCAGGGCGTGTCCGTTCGTCCCCCATTACCAGACAAACATGTCAAAATCTCAGGCCGACTTTCGCGCTCAACTCCAATCATGCATTCCCTCTTTGCAGATTGAAGAAGAACAGAGTCTGAGCTCATTACCCCCGGTTGACCTACTACTGCCAGCCCACAACATGGTGATTGAAGTTCAGGGACCGTCTCATTACGTGAATGGTGATTTCAACACCAGGAATGGTTCGACTCTGCTGAAAATCGCACTGCTGCAGAAATCAGGATTTGAGGTCATTGAAATCCCGGTTAACCAGCTCAGGAGCCAGGATTCAATGAAACGATGCATTGATCAAATAAAGACCCGGGTAGACATCCCGCCACAGGGTCATGGCTCTGTATCACTTAAAAGCGGGTCGGCAGATGAGAAATACGGCACTGCTTATATATAAACATTTCAGCAAAATGAACTTCCGAACAAAACAGCAGTCTACTTTTTTATATTTTCAT
The DNA here is from genome assembly GCF_049310165.1 of Endozoicomonas sp. ALE010. Lineage (NCBI taxonomy): Bacteria > Pseudomonadati > Pseudomonadota > Gammaproteobacteria > Oceanospirillales > Endozoicomonadaceae > Endozoicomonas > Endozoicomonas sp. ALE010. The sequence continues at coordinate 27,502 of NZ_JBLYNV010000050.1, forward strand.
GAATTAATGAAATATAATTATGGATAGAAGCTCTGCAGGTATCAGTGGTAAATACGAAAGATCACATAATAATTATAACCGACCGAATGACCAGGGCGCTTCTTCAAGGCGTGGCCGATATAGACATGCCACAGTCAGACAGTGGGATGATACCCCACGCACTAACCCGGGGCGTAATAAATTTTACCGTTCTTCTGACGCATGCCCTTCTCAACATCTACAGTGCCGTTCAGTAAACCCTGCTCAAGATTTTAATGCGCTCATCAAACAGGAAATAATCGATGATCTGGTGAATAAGTCGCATCGTTTCGGTCATCGCTATGATGGGAGAGCTCACGGCCTATATGCCAGTTTAATTAAAAAATACACGTCAGCGTCTAAAAGACCTTTAAATCGAGCGGAACAAAGCCAGCTGATGCGTTTGCTGCAAAATTTCACAGCAACGCGGACCTGGAATTGCCGAAGCCTGACGACAACACTTCATTCATTTACTTCAGCGGGTGTTTTTATCCCCCATAACCCCATAGATGAGCGTGTTAAGCGTACTCAAGCTGCCTTATTGTCAACGCTACTTGATGCAATAATATTTAACTGCAACCAAAAACCTGAAGCCAGGGATATTGATGCCCGGGGAATTGCCAACCAGCTGTGGGCCATGGCGAAACTGGTGGACAACGGGCAGGAGCTGATACCAGAGCTCAAAGAGGCCGTAGCCGCGCTGCTGCCCCACGTGAACGTACAGAAAGCTAACTTTATACCACAGGGCATCGCCAATCTGTTGTGGGCCATGGCGAAACTGGTGGACAACGGGCAGCAGCTGACAACAGAGTTCAACGAGGCGGTAGCCGCGCTGTTGCCCCATGTGAACGCACAGAAAGCTAATTTTAAACCACAGGAAATTGCCAACCTGCTGTGGGCCATGGCAAAACTGGTGGGCAACGGGCAGGAGCGGACACCAGCACTCAACGAAGCCGTGGCCGCGCTGTTGCCCCACGTGAAGGTACAGAAAGACCAATTTATTCCTCAGCATATCGCCAACCTGCTGTGGGCCATGGCGAAACTGGTGGACAACGGGCAGAAGCGGACACCAGGGCTCAAACAGGCCGTGGCCGCGCTGTTGTCCCATGTGAATATACAGAAAAAACAATTTATTCCTCAGCATATCGCCAACCTGCTGTGGGCCATGGCGAAACTGGTGGACAACGGGCAGGAGCAGACACCAGAGCTCAACGAGGCCGTGGCAGCGCTGTTGCCCCTCGTGAACGCACAGAAAAAACAATTTATTCCTCAGCATATCGCCAACCTGCTATGGGCCATGGCGAAACTGGTGGACAACGGGCAGGAGCGGACACCAGGGCTCAACGAGGCCGTGGCCGCGCTGTTGCCCCACGTGAAAGTACAAAAAGACCAATTTATTCCTCAGCATCTTGCCAACCTGATGTGGGCCATGGCGAAACTGGTGGACAACGGGCTGGAGCGAACACCAGGGCTCAACGAAGCTGTGGCCGCGCTGTTACCCCACGTAACCACACCAATAGCGAACTTTAAACCACAGCATATCGCTAACCTGCTGTGGGCCATGGCGAAACTGGTGGACAACGGGAAGGAGCGGACACCAGGGCTCAACGAGGCCGTGGCCGCGCTGTTGCCCCACGTCAAAGTACAAAAAGACCAATTTATTCCTCAGCATATTGCCAACCTGCTGTGGGCCATGGCAAAACTGGTGGACAACGGGCAGAAGCGAAGACCAAGGCTCAAGGAAGCTGTGGCCGCGCTGTTACCCCACGTAAACACACAAATAGCGAACTTTAAACCACAGGAAATCGCCAACCTGCTGTGGGCCATGGCGAAACTGGTGAACAACGGGGAGTGGACACCAGGGCTCAACGAGGCCGTGGCTGCACTGTTGCCCCACGTGATCGCACAGAAAGACCAATTTATTCCTCAGCATATCGCCAATCTGCTGTGGGCCATGGCAAAACTGGTGGACAACGGGCAGGAGCAGACACCAGTGAGCATAGAGGCCGTGGCCGTCCTGCTGCCCCACGTAAACGCACAGAAAGCTAAATTTAAACCACAGGAAATCGCCAACCTGCTGTGGGCCATGGCGAAACTGGTGGACAACGGGCAGGAGCAGACACCAGGGCTCAACGAGGCCGTGGCCGCGCTGTTGCACCACGTGATCGCACAGAAAGACCAATTTAATCCTCAGGGTATCGCCAACCTGCTGTGGGCCATGGCGAAACTGGTAGGAAGCGGGCAGAAGCGAACACCACAGCTCAACGAGGCTGTGGCGGCGCTGCTGCCCAGCGTGAACGTACAGAAAGGCCAATTTAGTGCTCAGGGTATCACCAACCTGCTCTGGGTCATGGCGAAACTGCTGGACAACGGGCAGGAAAAGTCAGCAGAGCTCAAAGAAGCCTTGGCCGTGCTGTTGCCCCACGTGAACTCACAGAAAGACCAATTTAATCCTCAGGGTATCGCCAACCTGCTGTGGGCCATGGCGAAGCTGGGTGAACTCGTTGAGCTGAGCGTGGTTACCTCTACGTTCGAATCGCTTGTCTACCGAATCAGTGACAACGCTCAATTCTCTCAGCAAGCGATATTGATGTCTCTCTGGGCAGTAATGGTATGCTGTGCCAGGTTATCTCTTGTCTCCAACGCCAATAAAAATAACGTGCTTGAAAAGCACATAGATGACCTGTTTACTCGCCTGAAAAATACATCACCAGCCAGTGAAGAGGATCAATCCATCATTGCCATGGCCGCAAGCTGGCTTGGCAGAGCGTGTCCGATCATCCCCCATTACCAGACTAACATGTCAAAAACTCAAACCGACTTTCGCGATCAACTTCAATCATGCATTCCCTCTTTAAAGATTGCCGCAGAAAGGAGTCTGAACTCATTACCTCCGGTTGATCTGCTACTGCCAGATCACAATATTATTATTGAAGTTCAGGGACCCTCTCATTACCTGTGTGGTGATTTCAAAACCAGGAATGGCTCGACTCTGCTGAAAATCGCACTGCTGCAAAAATCAGGATTTGAGGTCATTGAAATCCCGACTAAATCGCTTTCGAACCCGGATTCAATAAAACGATATATTGATCAAATAAAGACCAGAGTGGACATCCCGCCGCAGGGCCATGGCTCTGTATCACATAAAATCGGGTGGGCAGATGAGGCAAACGCTACCGCCGATAAAGGGGGTCAATCCTCAGATCACTGTTACTTAACCGCCGAAGAGCATTCAGAAAAGCAAACAGGCAAACCAAAAAAAGGAAGAGAAAAAAAAGCAATAAGCAGTTGGCCAAAATGATTTGAAAATAACGGATTGGTGGCATAAGAAGTAGATGTGTATCCCCAACGAGCTGGTTTTATAAATATTTCAGTGAAATGAACTTCTGAACATAACAGCAGTCTACTTTTTACATTCTCATGAAATAATGAAATATAATTATGAATAGAAGCTCTGCCGGTATCAGTGGAAAATCCACAAGATCAGATAATGGTTACAACCAACCGAATGACTATGCCGCTTCTTCAAGGTGTGGGCGATATGGACATGCCACAGTCAAACAATGGGATGATCCCCCCCGCATAGCCCAGTGGTGCAGTGAATTTTTAGCCGCTTTATCTTCTCAATTTCTGGTGCGCCGTTCAGTAAACCCTGCTCGAGATTTTAAGGCGCTCATCAACCCAGTAAGAATGGATGACCTGGTGAGTAAAACGAGTCGTTTCGGTCATCGCTATGATGGGAGAGATCACGGTCAATATGCCAGTTCAATTAAAAATTACACGTCAGCGACTAAAAGACCGTTAAATCGAACTGAACAAAGCCGACTGATGCCTTTGCTGCAAAATTTTACAGTCAGACGGAGCTGGAACTGGCGAAGCCTGACGACAACATGTCACTCATTGACTTCAGCGGGCGTTTTTACCCCTCATAAGCCCGTGGATCAGAGTGTCAAGCTCACTCAAGCTGCTTTATTGTCCACGCTATTGGATGCAATAACGTTCAAGTGCAACCAAAAACCTCAAGTCGAGGATATCAATGCCCGGGGAATCGTCAACCTGCTGTGGGCCATGGCAAAACTGGTGGACAACGGGCAGAACCAGACATCAGAGCTCAAACAGGCTGTGGCCGCGCTATTGCCCTTCGTGAACGCACAGAAAGATAATTTTACACCACAGGGTATCGCCACCTTGCTGTTGGCCATGGCGAAACTGGGTCAGCTTATTGAGCTACATGTGGTTACCTCCACGTCCGAATCGCTTGTCTGCCGAATCAGTGACAACCCTCAGCTCTCTCAGAAAGACATATTGATGTCTCTCTGGGGAGTCATGGTATTGTGTGCCAGGTTGTTTCTAGACTCTAATGCCAATAAAAATAACGTCCTTGAAAAGCACATGGTTGATCTGTTTACTCGCCTGGAAAATACATATCCAGACAATGAAGAGGATCAATCCATTATTGCCATGGCCGCAAGCTGGCTTGGCAGAGCGTGTCCGGTCGTCCCCCATTACCAGACAAACGTTTCAAAACTTCAGGCCGACGACTTCCGTGCTCAACTCCAATCATGCATTCCTTCTTTGAAGATTGAAGAAGAAAAGAGTCTGAACTCATTACCCCCGGTTGACCTGCTACTGCCAGAGCACAACATGGTGATTGAAATTCAGGGAACGTCTCATTACGTGAGTGGTGATTTCAACACCAGGAAAGGTTCGACTCTGCTGAAAATCGCACTGCTGCAAAAAGCAGGATTTGAGGTCATTGAAATCCCGATTAACCTGCTCATGAGCGAGGATTCAATGAAATTATGTATTGATCAAATAAAGACCCGGGTAGACACCCCGCCACAGGGTTATGGCTCTGTATTACTGAAAAGCGGGTCGACAGATGAGCAATACGGCACTGCTTATATATAAACATTTCAGCAAAATGAACTTCTGAACGGCACAGCAGTCTGCTTTTTATATTTCCATGAATTAATGAAATATAATTATGGATACAAGCTCTGCCGGTATCAGTGGTCAATACGCAAGATCAGTTAATGATTGTAATCGACCGGGTGGCCATGCCGCTTCCTCGAGACGTGGACGATACCGACATGCCACGGTCAGGCAGTTGGATGATACCCCACGCACTAATCCCGGGCGCAATACATTTTACCGTTCTCCTGACGCATGCCCTTCTCAAAATCTACAGCGCCGTTCAGTAGACCTTACTCAAGATTTTAATGCGCTCATCAAACAGGAAATAATGGATGATCTGGTGAATCAATCGCATCGTTTCGGTCATCGCTATGATGGGAGAAATCACAGCTGGTATGCCAGTTCAATTAAAAAATACACATCAGCTGCTAAAAGACCGTTAAATCGAGCGGAACAAAGCCAGCTGACAGGTTTGCTACAAAATTTTACCATAACACGGCGTTGGGACTGGCGAAGCCTCACGACCACACTTCATTCATTGACTTCAGCGGGTGTTTTTACCCCTCATAAACCCATGGATGAGCGTGTTAAGTGTACTCAAGCTGCCTTATTATCAACGCTACTTGATGCAATCATATTCAAGTGCAGCCAAAAACCTCAAGCCAGGGACATCGATGCCCGGGGAATCGCCAACCAGCTGTGGGCAATGGCGAAACTGGTGGTCAACGGGCAGCATTGGACACCAGGGCTCAAAGAGGCAGTGGCCGCGCTGTTGCCCCATGTGAACGCACAGAAAGACCAATTTATTCCTCAGCATATCGCCAACCTGCTGTGGGCCTTGGCGAAACTGGTGGTCAACGGGCAGGAGCGGACCCCGGAACTCAACGAGGCCGTGGCCGCATTGTTGCTCCAGGTAAACGCACAGAAAGATCAATTTAATGCCCAGGGTATCGCCAACCTGCTGTGGGCCATGGCGAAACTGGTGGACAATGGGCAGGAGCGGATACCAGAGTTCAAAGAGGTCTTAGCCACCCTGTTGTCCCACGTAAACTCACAGAAAGACCAATTTAATACTCAGGATATCGCCAACCTGCTGTGGGCCATGGCGAAACTGGTGGACAACGGACAGGAGCAGACAACAGGCCTCAAAGCAACTGTAGCCACGTTGTTGCCCTGCGTAAACGCACAGAAAGACCAATTTATTCCTCAGCATATCGCCAATCTGCTGTGGGCCATGGCGAAACTGGTGGACAACGGGCAAGAGCGGACACCAGAGTTCAACGAGACTGTGGCCGCGCTGTTGCCCCACGTGAACGTACAGAAAAACCAATTTAAGGCCCAGGGTATCGTCAACCTGCTGTGGGCCATGACGAAACTGGTGGACAGCGGGCAGGAGTTGACACCAGGGCTCAAAGAGGCCGTGGCCGCGCTGTTGCCCCACGTGAACGCAAAGAAAGATCAATTTAATGCCCAGGGTAACGCCAACCTTCTGTGGGCCATGGCAAAACTGGTGGACAACGGGCTGGAGCGAACACCAGAGTTCACAGAGACCATGACCGCACTGTTGCCCCATGTGAACGCACACAAAGACCAATTTATTCCTCAGCATACTGCCAACCTGCTGTGGGCCATGGCGAAACTGGTAGACAACGGTCAGGAGTGGACACCAGGGCTCAAAGAGGCTGTGGCCACGCTGTTGCCCCACGTGAACGCACAGAAAGACCAATTTAGTGCCCAGGATATCGCCAACCTGCTGTGGACAATGGCGAAACTGGTGGTCAGCAGGCAGGAGCAGATACCAGGGCTCAACGAGGCCGTGGCCGCGTTGTTGTCCCATGTGAACACACAGAAAGACCAATTTAATGCCCAGGCCATTGCCAACCTGCTGTGGGCCATGGCAAAACTCGTGGACAACGGACTGGAGCAAACACCAGAGTTCAACGAGGCCGTGGTCGCGCTGCTGCCCCACGTGAACACACAGAAAGACCAATTTAATGCCCAGGCCATTGCCAACCTGCTGTGGGCCATGGCGAAACTCGTGGACAACGGACTGGAGCAAACACCAGAGTTCAACGAGGTCGTGGTCGCGCTGTTGCCCCACGTGAACACACAGAAAGACCAATTTATCCCTCAGCATATCGTCAACCTGCTGTGGGCTAAGGCAAAACTGGTGGACAACGGGCAGGAGCAGACACCAGGTCTCAAAGAGGCCGTGGCCGCGCTGTTGCCCCACGTGAACGCACAGAAAGACCAATTTAATGCCCAAGGTAACGCCAACCTTCTGTGGGCCATGGCAAAACTGGTGGACAACGGGCAGGAGCAGACACCAGGTCTCAAAGAGGTCGTGGCCGCGCTGTTGCCCCACGTGAACGCAAAGAAAGACCAATTCAATGCCCGGGATATCGCCAACCTGCTGTGGGCCATAGCGAAACTGGTGGACAACGGGCAGGATCAGACATCAGAGCTCAACGAGGCCGTGGCCGCGCTGTTGTCCTACGTCAACGTACAGAAAGCTAGCTTTAAACCACAGGGTATCACCAATCTGCTGTGGGCCATGGCAAAACTGGTGGACAACGGGCAGGAGCGAACACCGGGGCTCAACGAAGCTGTGACCGCGCTGTTACCCCACGTAAACACACAAATAGCGAACTTTAAACCACAGGAAATCGCCAACCTGCTGTGGGCCATGGCGAAACTGGGTGAGCTCGTTGAGCTGAACGTGGTTAAATCCACGACTGAACTTCTTGTCTACCAAATCAGTAAATGCCCTCAGTTATCTCAGCAAGATATATCGATGTCTCTCTGGGGAGTATTGGTATGCTGTGCCAGGCTCTCTCCAGATGCCAATGCCAATAAAAGCAGCTTGCTTGAAAAGCACATGGATGGCCTGTTTACTCGCCTGGAAAATGCAGCCTCAAACAATGGAGATGAACAATCCATCATTGCCATGGCCGCAAGCTGGCTTGGCAGAGTGTGTCCGATCGTCCCCCATTACCAGACAACCATTTCAAAAACTCAAACCGACTTCCGCGATCAACTTCAATCATGTATTCCCTCTTTACAGATTGAAGCAGAAAGGAGTCTGAACTCATTACCTCCGGTTGATCTGCTACTGCCAGACCACAATATTATTATTGAAATTCAGGGACCCTCTCATTACGTGTGTGGTGATTTCAAAACCAGGACTGGTTCGACTCTGCTGAAAATCGCACTGCTGCAAAAAGCAGGATTTGAGGTCATTGAAATCCCCACTAACACCTTTTGGAACCCGGATTCAATAAAACGATGTATTGATCAAATAAAGACCAGGGTGGACATCCCGCCTCAGGGCCATGGCTCTGTATCATATAAAATCGGGTGGGCAGATGAGGCAAACGTTACCGTCGATAAAGGGTGTCAATCCTCAGATTACTGTTACTTAACCGCCGAAGAACATTTAGAAAAGCAAACGGGCAAACCAACAAAAAGAAAAAGGAAGAGAAAAAAAAAGCCAATAACCTCTTCCCTTTCATCATGACTCAAGAACTGTGTTCATATTCCAGGGATGGAGCGCCAGCGTTGAATACCTGTTGCCCAAAATGATTTGAAAATAACGGATTGGTTTTACAGGCATTACAGTAAAATGAACTTCTGAACAGAACAGCAGTCTGCTTTTTATACTTTCATGAATTAATGAAATATAATTATGGACAGAAGCTCTGCAGGTATCAGTGGTAAATACGCAAGATCAGATAATGCTTACAACCAACCGAATGACCATGCCGCTTCTTCAAGGTGTGGGCGATACAGGTATGCCACAGTCAGACAGTGGGATCCTCCCCCCCGGACAGCCCCGGGGCGTAATGAATTTTACCAATCTTCTGCCCCATGCCCTTCTCAATATTTACCGCGCCGTTCCGTAAATCCTGCTCAAGATTTTAATGCGTTCACCCAACAGGAAATAATGGATGGCCTGGTGAGTAAATCGTATCGTTTCGGTCATCGCTATGATGGGAGAGATCACTGCCTATATGCCAATTCAATTAAAAAATACACGTCAGCTGCTAAAAGACCGTTAAATCGGGTTGAACAAAGCCAGCTGATGCGTTTGCTGCAAAATTTTACAGTAACACGGAGTTGGAATTGGCGAAGCCTGACGACAACAATGCACTCATTTACTTCAGCGGGTGTTTTTACCCCTCATAAACCGATGGATCAGCGTGTTAAGCGTACACAAGCTGCCGTATTGTCGACGCTACTGGATGCAATAATATTCAAGTGCAACCGAAAAGCTAAAGCATGGGATATTGATGCCCGGGGAATCGCCAACCTGCTTTGGGCCATGGCGAAACTGGTGGACAACGGGCAGGAGCAGACACCAGAGTTCCAAGAGGCCGTGGCCGCGCTGATGCCCCATCTAAACGCAAATAAAGACCAATTTATCCCCCAGCAAATTGCCAATCTGCTGTGGGCCATGGCGAAACTGGTGAACAACGGGCAGGAGCGGACACCAGAGATCAACGAGACCGTGGCCGCGCTGTTGCCCCATGTGAACGAACAGAAAGACCAATTAATTCCTCAGCATATCACCATCCTGCTGTGGGCCATGGCCAAACTGGTGGACAACGGGCAAGAGCGGACACCCGGTCTCAACGAGACGGTGGCCACGCTGTTGCACCTCGTGAACGCACAGAAAGACCAATTTAATGCCCAGGGGATCGCCAACCTGCTGTGGGCCATGGCAAAACTGGTGGACAACGAGCAGGAGTGGATAACAGGGTTCAAAGGGACCGTGGCCGTGCTGTTGCCCCATGTGAACGCACAGAAAGACCAATTTATTCCTCAGGCTATCGCCAACCTGCTGTGGGCCATGGCGAAACTGGTGGACAACGGGCAGGAGCAGACAACAGAGTTCGAAGAGGCCATGGCCGCGCTGTTGCCCCAGGTGAATACACAGAAAGCTAACTTTAAACCACAGGAAATCACCAACCTGCTATGGGCCATGGCGAAACTGGTGGACAGCGGGCAGGAGCAGACAACAGAGCTCAAAGAGGCCGTAGCCGCGCTGTTGCCCCACGTGAACGCACAGAAAGATCAATTTAATGCCCAGGATATCGCCAACCAGCTGTGGGCCATGGCGAAACTGGCGAACGAAGGGCAGGAGCAGACACCAGAGCTCAAAGAGGCCGTGGCCGCGCTGTTTCCCCATGTGAACGCACAGAAAGGCCAGTTTATTCCTCAGCATATCGCCAACCTGCTGTGGGCCATGGCGAAACTGGTGGATAATGGGCAAGAGCAGACACCAAGGCTCAAAGAGGCCGTGGCCGCGCTGTTGCTCCTCGTGAACATACAGAAAAACCAATTTAAGGCCCAGGGAACCGCCAACCTGCTGTGGGCCATGGCGAAACTGGTGGACAACGGCCTGGAGCGGACACCAGGGCTCAACGAAGCCTTGGCCGCGCTGTTGCCCCACGTGAAAGCACTGAAAGACCAATTTATTCCTCAGCATATCGCCAACCTGCTGTGGGCTATGGCGAAACTGGCGGACAAAGGGCAAAAGCAGACACCAAGGTTCACAGAGGCCGTCGCCGCCCTGCTAACCTGCGTGAACGCACAGAAAGCTAACTTTAAACCACAGGAAATCGCCAACCTGCTGTGGGCCATGGCGAAACTCGTGGACAACGGGCAGGAGCTGACACCGCTGCTCAAAGAGGCCGTGGCCGCGCTGTTGCCACTCGTCAACACAGCGAAAGCTAACTTTAACCCACAGGAAATCGCCAACCTGCTGTGGGCCATGGCGAAACTCGTGGACAACGGGCAGGAGCTGACACCAGGTCTCAAAGAGGCTGTGGCCGCGCTGTTGTCTCTCGTGAACGCACAGAAAGACCAATTTATGCCTCAGCATATCGCCAACCTGCTGTGGGCCATGGTAAAACTGATGGACAACGGTCAGGAGCGGACACCAGAGCTCAAAGAGGCCGTGGCCGTGCTATTGCCCCTCGTGAACGCACAGAAAGCAAACTTTAAACCAAAGGAAATCGCCAACCTGCTATGGGCCATGGCGAAACTGGGCGAGCTTGTAGAGCTGAATGTGGTTACCTCCACGTCCGAATCGCTTATCTACAAAATCATTGACCACCCTCAGCTCTCTCAGAAAGGCATATTGATGTCTCTCTGGGGAGTCATGGTATTGTGTGCCAGGTTGGCTCTAGACTCTAATGCCAATAAAAATAACTTGCTTGAAAAGCACATGGATGACCTGTTTACTCGCCTGGAAAATACATCCCCGGATAATGAAGAGGATCAACACATCATTTCCATGGCCACCAGTTGGCTTGGGAGAACGTGTCCGGTCATCCCCCATTACCAGACAAACAATTCAAAAACTCAAACCGACTTCCGCGATCAACTCCAGTCATGCCTTCCATCTTTGAATATTGAAGAAGAAAAGAGTCTGAACTCATTACCTCCGGTTGATCTGCTACTGCCAGACCACAATATGGTGATTGAAATTCAGGGACCGTCTCATTACGTGAGTGGTGATTTCAACACCAGGAATGGTTCGACTCTGCTGAAAATCGCACTGCTGCAAAAAGCAGGATTTGAGGTCATTGAAATCCCGGTTAACCAGCTCAGGAGCCGGGATTCAATAAAACTATACATTGATCAAATAAAGACCAGGATAAACATCCCGCCACAGGATCATGGCTCTGTATCACTTAAAAGCGGGTCGGCAGATGAGAAATACGGCACTGCTTATATATAAACATTTCAGCAAAATGAACTTCTGAACTGTACAGCAGTCTGCTTTTTATATTTTCATGAATTAATGAAATATAATTATGGATAGAAGTTCTGCTGGTATCAGTAGTAAATACGCAAAATCAGATAATGATTACAACCAACCGAATGACCATGCCGCTTCTTCAAGGCGTGTGCAATATAGACATGGTACAGTCGAACAGTGGGATAATCCCCTCCGTACTACCCCGGGGCGTAACGATTTTTACCACTCTTCTGACGCTTGCTCTTCTCAAAATCTAATGTTCCGCTCAGTGAACTCTGCTCAAGATTTCAATGCCCTCATTAAACAAGAAGTAATGGATGATCTGGTGAGTAAATCATATCGTTTCGGTCATCGCTATGATGGGAGAAATCACGGTCGATATGCCAGTTCAATTAAAAAATACACGTCAGCTGCTAAAAGACCGTTAAATCGCGCGGAACAAAGCCAGCTGATGCGCTTGCTGCAAAATTTCACAGCAACGCGGAGCTGGAATTGGCGAAGCTTGACGACAACACTGCATTCCTTTACTTCAGCGGGTGTTTTTACCCTCCATAACCCCATAGATGAGCGTGTTGAGCGTACTCAAGCTGCCTTATTGTCAACGCTACTTGATGCAATAATATTTAACTGCAACCAAAAACCTGAAGCGAGGAATATTGATCCCCAAGGCATAGCCAATCTGCTGTGGGCCATGGCGAAACTGGTAGACAACGGGCAGGAGTGGACATCAGGGCTCAAAGAGGCCGTGGCCGCGCTGTTGCCCCACGTGAACGCACAGAAAGACCAATTTATTCCTCAGCATATCGCCAACCTGCTGTGGGCCATGGCGAAACTGGTGAACAACGGGCAGGAGCGGACACCAGAGTTCAAAGAGGCCATGGCCGCGCTGTTGCCCCACGTGAACGCACAGAAAGACAAATTTAATCCTCAGCATATCGCCAACCTGCTGTGGGCCATGGCGAAACTGGTGGACAACGGGCAGGAGCGGACACCAGAGTTCAAAGAGGCCATGGCCGCGCTGTTGCCCCACGTGAACATACAAATAGCGAACTTTAACCCACAGGAAATCGTCAATCTGCTGTGGGCCATGGCAAAACTGGTGGATAACGGGCAAGAGCAGACACCAAGGCTCAAAGAGGCCGTGGCCGCGCTGTTGCCCCTCGTGAACATACAGAAAAACCAATTTAATGCCCAGGGAATCGCCAACCTGCTGTGGGCCATGGCGAAACTGGTGGACAACGGGCAGGAGCGGACACCGGGGCTCAACGAGGCCGTGGCCGCGCTGTTGCCCCACGTGAAAGCACTGAAAGACCAATTTATTCCTCAGCATATCGCCAACCTGCTGTGGGCGATGGCGAAACTGGCGGAGAAAGGGCAAAAGCAGACACCAAGGTTCAAAGAGTCCGTGGCCGCCCTGCTACCCTGCGTGAACGCACAGAAAGCTAACTTTAAACCACAGGAAATCGCCAACCTGCTGTGGGCAATGGCGAAACTGGTGGACGACGGGCAGGAGCAGACACCAGAGATCAAAGAGACCGTGGCCGCGCTGTTGCCCCACGTGAACGCACAGAAAGCCAACTTTAAACCACAGGGTATTGCCAACCTGCTGTGGGCCATGGCGAAACTGGTGGACGACGGGCAGGAGCAGACACCAGAGATCAAAGAGACCGTGGCCGCGCTGTTGCCCCACGTGAACGCACAGAAAG
>NZ_JBLYNV010000051.1:0-40482 GCF_049310165.1 Endozoicomonas sp. ALE010
CGAGATGGGTGTTTTTCTGTTTCCAGGGAATAAATGTCTTAACGGTCAATAATCAGGAGGAACATGTGGTCGGTTTGAAGGAAAGACAATGTACGATCATGCAGATTTTGGGCAATTTTTACGAGTCGGTGTATTCCTGATAGGGGTGGTGAAAGGCAGATAGATAATTAAAGCAGTGTAAAAAAACAGGCCTTCCAGATAGTTTGTATTTCAGAGTGATGGGGTTGATCAGATCTCTTTTGTTCGCCCTGTAATATGCTGATTTATAATAACTTTTCTTTTAGTGTGCACGAACTATTGTCAAAAAACGCGTCAGTGTGCACGATTTATTATCCCTTTACAAGATTGTATAGCCTTGCAGGATGCGGCGTTTAACTCAGTGAGATCGAGTTTATCAATTCCAACGTCTAAACATGGACTGTGCTGCCATTTCCAACGGCTGAATTTTTGCGAAGCTTCCTGTGGTACTCCCTGCTGCACTTCCTTACACGCTCTGCAAAAGCGGGATCATTCTGGCGGTGCTTTCTTCGGCTCTCCCTCCGGCGCTTCCTTTGGCCCTCCCTTAAGCGTTCTGCGAACTCGGGATCATTCCGGTAACGCTCCCTTTTGCGCTGATTTTGGCGCATGGTGTACATGGGGTCTTTGCGAAGCGCTCTCATGTACTCCCTTCGGCGCTTCCTGTGGCGCTCCAGGAAAACGGGATCTTTGCGACGCTCTCTCATGTACTCCCTTCGGCGCTCAGTGGTAACGGAGTCTCTGTGACATTGTTTCATGCACTCCCTTTTGCAAACCCTTTTGTGCTTAACTCTTGAAGCTTTATCATCAACAATTTCTTTTGCCAGGTTCGTTTGGTTATCACTTGTAGTTTGATTCAGGTTTAGCGGGTCAGCTGCAGTAATTGATGGTAAATCTTGTGGACTGGGGGATAGGACAGGAAGATTGGTTAACTGATCATCTGGACTTGAATGGCTGTCTGGTGTTGGTTCCCTGATCTCAGATTCACTCCCTGATAAGCGTATCTGCTGAATAAACGGAATATTTGGCGGTGATGAGAATTTATCGGGGTCATTGCCAGAAGGCCAGGGAATATGTTCATCAAGAACTGATTGTGGTATTTCAGGAAGCACTGTGTCGACTGCATAGGAAAGTATTAGAGTTTCAATATCAAATTCATGCAATGAATGAAAAGAGTGAGGATTCTGTTGGTGTATGTCTGACTGAAGATGGTAAAAAGAGCAAGAAGTGCACAGGGGCTGAACAGACCTTCCCTGATAGGTTGAGGGTTGTTCCCTGGTAGCAAATTGATATCTTTGTTCTATTAAATCTAATGAGCCGAAATAAATATCGGTAAAAGCAAGATTGCATGAAGGTGAGCTATTAAAAATATCCATTGAGTTGTTAAATTATTGAATTGTTGAATTAAAGTTCAAGACTATTATTTCTTCTAAAAGTTCCTCTCCAACACAAACAATTCAATATGGAGATGACAAGTGCTTTCCGGGCACTTTGTCACCATTTGAAAGGCGACAGGTATAGCTGGCTCTACACCAACTGACACCAAGATGGCAGCGGAGGGCGTTTGGCAGTCACATATTTTTTATTTTTTTCCAACATGTTTTTCCAATATGGTACATCAGCCTTCAGCCAATTGCCTTCTTCATGGGAAGGGGTTCTCAGCTCAATGCCCACTGCGGCCATCGTATCAAGCTTCATGTGCCAGAGTTCGGGGTAGTGTCTTGCGGGTGCACAGATCCCGGTCCATGGATCAATAATGACGGCTTGATCATTCCAATCGTTAAAATTATCGGGGAACACGCCTTCTACACTGGGCTTCTGGTCCATTACCACAAAGCAATGACTATTCGGCCAGAGGGAGACACGGTAGTAAATCAGTGGACCGGGTTGTTGTGACAGAAAATAACAAACAAGATTGCTTTTTTCGCCACAGTTACCCGCCTTAACTTTTTTAACTTCTGAGATATATTCTTCGAAGTTGTATTTTTTTCTTTTCTGTCGTGATGCATGGATGATGTCATTGACCTCATCTGCATCAGGTAGGCTGGGTGTCCAGGGTTTTATAGCACTTAAATGACCAACCCCAATATTACCAGAGCCTAAAGATGTATGGACATTGGCAAAACGCAAAGCGGCTTGCGCAATGCTTGGTTGTTTGGGAGCTGCTCTGCTGGCCAGCTCATGAACGTGCCGGGATTGTACGAGGTTTTGGAGAGAAGCGGAACGCTGTAAGGGCATGGAAACGACTCCTGATTTTAGGGTATCTGCAAGAAACAGGCCCTAACACAATCGGACTTTCAAGCAGTAAGAATACTACCTATCACTATTAACCTTGGTTTTTTTGACTAGGAATGGCAGGTCAGGTCATAACAGTCTGCGCAGGATACAGACATAATCTGGCTACATGGCGCTCCTTGCTATGAGTTGACAGATCTTTCTGATAATTAAAACTGAAAGGTGAATCAGAGGGACCTGTTTGAAAACAAGTCATAGGAGCCAATAGAGGAGAGAAGCTGTGGATGCCAGCCGTGCCCATTCGGTAAATACGCCAGTTCCAGGTACCAGCGCTCAACCCAGGGAGCTGGAACCACCACCCGATGCCATTGTCCGGCGTCGATCTTGTCAACTATGCGGACAATTTATTGAGTCTCCTCCCTTTATGGTATCCCGTTGTTGCGAACACATGTACCACAATTGCTGCTCTCTCGCGACCAGGGATGTGCTTGGGTGCTCAGGCTGCCGGGCAACTTATGTCAATTTTTACCAGGATACGCAGTTTGCCGAAGAGGTAAAGAAATACGACTGGAGTCTTTTTCAATCAGCGACTCAAGTAGCTGCTGGTAAGCGTGCATCGACCGATTCTGTCATCGATCGCACCAGTGAAGAAACAGGATCACTGGTGGCGATGCCGGGTCCATCCGGGCTATCAGGGTCCCACACTCAGCAATATATTGATGCCGGAAGAGTTTCCCAACGGGAAACGTTTAAGAAAGCGCGATTGGATACTCAGGAAGCGGTGTCATTGCGGGCTGATTATTCTGTCAAACCAGCCATTCTCCCCTCAAATAACCTCGATCTGTACAGCATGGCCGGTACTTTTGCACGTCTTTTTGCCGAGCCCTTCATGCTGGAAGAGATGGAAGCTCTGGCAATGCAGAGTGGGTATCATTTTTTGACACAAATGATGGAGGCCGGTGTGGTGCCTGAATGGCAGGAAATATGCGATAGCAAAGGCCATCTTTGTGGCAAGCAGACGAACATTGACCAGCCTGATGAGACCAATGCGTTTTTTACCGCTATGCAGCATCACCTGGATCAGCTGGCACCGTCCCATCGGCTCTTTGTTACTTTCGTCTGTTCATTCCAGAATAAAATAACGGGTTTGCCACAACAGCTCTCACCAGTGTCACAAATTTTTCGTCACCCATCTGACAATCGTCTGATATGGCTAACTACTACCGATGAGTCAATAGCGAAACATCTCCATGGACACCTGATTTTTGGGGTTTTTGCCAGCGGTACCCAGCTAGTGAAATACCTTCGGTTTCTTATTCTGACCAGTGAAGCTGACCAGGTTATGTTTGTCCGATCGACCAATGAAGGAGAGTCGGATGCCGACGGTCTGGATAACATCAATATCAAGGAGTTTATTCAGCGTTTCCCCCCCAGGGGTATGGGCGTCGGTGGACAGTCAAAAAATTATCGGGGAATTCTTCTGGCCGCTGCCCAGAGCCTTGGCATGCAATGTATTCAAAAAGAGGATGCAAGCAAGGTTGTGCTGCTGGATAAACTGATTGACGGCAAATTTCGCAACGCTCAACTGACGGTCAAGGACCTGATGGCCCGTCTGAACGACCTTGATTATTTCCTGGAGCACGATGAAATCATCAGTTCCGGGCTGAAGCTTTCGCAAATGTCCGGCAGGAAAGAGACCCAGGCAGAAAATATTCGTCTGCAACGGCAAGTGGCCGATTGCGTGAAAAAGATGCATAGTTTACTGGCAACAACAGGCTATATTCAGATTCAGCTGGAACCTTGGGTATTCGCTTTATCTGATGAGATTCTGGTGCTGGCCTGTGATGACGACCAACTGTACCTGGTGAATATGAAAAGAAAATCGGTATCTGTCCAGTGTTCGTCCAGTATCGGTGATATCACTGATTTCTGTCAGGTGTTTATGAGCGGCTGCCATATCAGGGAGGCTTATATTACGCTTTTTCTGCCGAAGCAGACCAAAAACGCCAGCGCTCCTGGTGCGCAGTGATTGCTTGTGAGGCTGTCGGGTGCTATTCCCGAACAGCCTCTCAGATACTCTTAAGAACCAATCACTTCAGCAGTTACACGACGGTTTTGCTGACGGCCTTCGGCGGTATCGTTGCTGGCAACAGGTTTACTCTCACCCATACCCACCGCATCAATACGTCCTGCATCGACACCGTGCGTGTCGATCAGCTGTTGACGGATGATGTCGGCACGACGAACAGACAGCTGTTCATTGTAAGTCGCTTTGCCCTGTGCGTCGGTATGGCCTTCAATACGGATGCGAACGTCCGGGTAACGCTGCAGGAATTCACCCATTTTGGCGATCTGGTCAATGCCTTCCGGATTAATGGTTTCGGAGTCGAAATCAAAATTTACCAGCAGGTCAATGGCTGCCATTGGCTCACAGCCCGTCTGGTCAACGGCAATGCCTGCGGCGGTATTCGGGCACAGGTCGTCCTTGTCCAGTATGCCGTCGTTATCAGCATCAAGAACCGGAGCAGGTTCAACGCTGGCAACCACTTCTTCCTGAACCGGCTCAACCAAGGCAACAGGTTCTGCTGCCTTGGCGACACTGCCGAAAGTCCAGGTCAGGGCGACATTAGCCATGGCTTCTGTCTGGGCGTAATCCAGAGTTCGGACGGCACGGACATCACCACGGATGGCCAGGTTTGGAGTAAATGCCTTTCTCAAACCAAAACCGGCATTCATGCGGGTGTCGTCGTGTTCGGCACCCATCTCATAATCGGCTTCCAGTTCAGAAACACCGGCAACCACGTAAGGGGTCAGGGAACCGTCCCATGGGGTCAGGTCGTAGAATGCGTCCAGACGGAACTCTTTAAGATCTGCATCCGGGCCTGTCTTCTGCTCTGTAGAGTACTGAGAGTAGATGCCTTCAACACTGAAGCGGTCGTTAAGACGATAGCCAATACCGATTTCCGGTGCCAATGCGTTATCCAGGCCGCGATTGCTGTCCAGATCGTTCCAGGCACCACCGACAGTGAATGTCAGCCCTTTATCCACCACCTGTGATGCCATGTCACTGGCAATTACCGAACTGCTGAGGGTTGCGCCAATGGCAATGGCAATCAGTGAGCGTGCGAAACCTTGCACTTTCATAATGTCTTCTCCGTGTGTTGTGTGTCTTTAAGGGCGCATGCGCCAAAAGGGAGAGGAGGTTACGTGATTTTTGCGCTGGAATAAATACTGAGCCCTTATGTGTTTGTACTTGCACCCATAAAGGCCACTAAAGTCACAGGTAGTCCCTGCCCATGGCTCGATAAATCTGGATGGCAAAACCGGTTTCCATCAGGTTTGCGGTGTTAATGCTGCAATGCCCTGAAATCAGCGGTAATTTTCCCTATTTAAAGCCGGATCAGGCTGCTGTAGTTTGCGCTATATCATGCCAATTTTACCCACAGAGATAACAATGACAGGCTACAACGGAATTAAATTGATCGCTGTCGATATGGATGGCACGTTTCTGAATGATAACAAAACGTATAACCGTGAACGTTTTCTGGAGCAGTTCAAGACCCTGAAAGCCCGGGGCATTCGATTTGTCGTGGCCAGTGGCAACCAGTATTACAAGTTGCGCTCCTATTTTGAGGATATTGATGCTGGTGATATTGCCTATGTTGCAGAAAATGGCGGCTATGTACACGACGGGCAGCGGGAGCTGTTTGTTGCGGATATTGCCAGGGAAACCCTGGTCCGTGTCTACCCGTTTCTGGAAAGCCTGCAAGAGGTAACTGCCATTATCTGCGGCCGCAACAGTGCCTATGTTTTGCATACGGCTGATCCTGAAGAAGTAGCCAATGCCCGCAATCATTACCAGCGTCTTGAGCTGATACAAGGCTATCAGGATATCGACGACACAATTCTTAAAATTGCCATCAAAATGTCTCCAGCCAGACACGATACCGTATTGGCTGGGGCTAAAGAGACACTGGGGGATGTGCTGGTGTCAGTCACCAGTGGCCACGAGTGGATTGACCTGATCATTCCCGGTGTTCATAAGGCACATGGTATTCATCTGTTGCAGGAACAGTGGAACATTGCTGACCATGAAGTGGCTGCCTTTGGCGATAGTGGCAATGACCTGGAAATGCTGCAAAAGGCAGGTTTCAGTTTTGCCATGAATAATGCTAATGACACGGTCCGACAGCTTGCCCGTTATTCAGCTCCGGCCAATAATGAAGAGGGCGTTCTTGAGACCATCGACCATATTCTGAACAGTCATCTGCTCAGCCAGACAACTTAGCGCTTATCGGGTTCTTTGAGCGTTATATTTCCCACTGTCTTGTTGATCCTGAGTTTTCTGAATAATCGGTTCAAGTCCCCATATAGTGAATCATCACCCACCTCAACCATCTGGTTGCCATTGTAAGTGAAATATGGGGATGTACTCTCTTTCTTAACCGCTTTGATTTCACCCATTACTTTGTGCTTCGCAGGAGGTGGTGGGTCTTTATCTTCTTTTGGCGGACGTTGTTGATTCAGGGAGCCAAGCGTCTTTATATTCATGTTCCTTTAACACCTTATCACCAACCTCTAAGTTACCTGTAATCTTTAGACTGCGATTGTTGGAAAAAGTTCAAGTCCGGGCAGGCAGTGTGGGTCAACCTGATGGTTACTGAAATGGCAGTCACCGAAAGTGCTGAACACGGACTATTGTTAAGCCCTTGAAAACTCAATTTTTCTGCTTTGGATCGGCTTCACAGGTATGCTTGATCATCTGGCATCTTATACTTTTTGCGGAACTAATGTCTCAAAAAAGGTACTAACTATCAGCAGTGGTGTGTTTTGTGAACTTCACAAGCCTTAAGAGCAGTAATAATTTTTGGTAGTGAAGCGATCAACACAGAATCAGTTTATTGCTTTAATTATCAACAAACTACAAGATAATAAATGACAAGGAGGTTAACAATGCTACGACCTGTATCAGATGCATTTATGGGGCACCTATCAAACGTTCCAACTGCCCTGGATCATTCCGGAGTAAGTGACGTTGTCACAGCACCTGTTGTTAAAATCGGTTATTTGGGTCACCAATTCGATCCATACGATAGGTTTTTGACTGATTATTCTATCCAAATTGTGACTACGCCAACGACATTGCCAGTAAATAACAGTGAATTACCATACAGTCCAACGTCATCAGATGCTGCTGGATTTAAACCTGACTCGGCGGGTGAATTGGATGAAGCTTTACGCGCATCCTATAAGAGCACGCAGAACCTGCTTGATCCAGATCATTTCCTGGAAACACCTCTAATACCGCTAGATGATAACACTCACTGCCTGGGACAGAATAACTGTGAAAATGGTTCAGATTCTGCGGAAGATACAATGGATTTATCTTCTGCTAAAAAGACATTACAGATGCCACCGGCAATAATGGATAATAATACAAACGCTGTAGTGGAGAGCAAACCTGTCCGTCAAACCCGTTCGTCTACTCGTTTAAAGTTCAAGAAACCCACTGTAGCCAAAGCTAAAAAATCTAAAGCTATGAAGCCACAGGTAAAAGGGATAGAAATTAACAATCAGTACTATAGTGTTAATAAAATTACTGGTATGAAGACTGAAAGATTCAATAATATTATTGAAGGAGAAAGTAATAAAGAGATTGCCCAGTTGGCAAAAAAAATTAGAGTCAGAGGTAGAAATACTATTTGTGCCAGAAATTCCAGAAAAAGAAAGTCAGATGAAATAGGCATACTTGAATTTCATGTCGATTTGCTGAAGCCTGCCAAAAAATGGCTTAAATCACGGAATGAAAAAATATCCATAGAGCTAAAGCATCTGAATAAAGATATTAAAGCTTTGCAAAAAAAATTAGTGAAAATTTATGGGAGCACTCCATACCTGAAAACCCTTTAGACGGGCATGAACACTGGTGTCCTGGTTTCGTGAAATAACTGAGTTTTTAGCCGCTGACAACGGGGCCAACACGTTTATAGATGAATGCACTGTCGACTTTCCTGTCCTGTTTTCCCAAAAGAGTGCTAATCTGCCGACTTATATTAAGTTATCTATTGATCTCACTACTTTACCGATTGATTAGACAGGTAAAAAATGAAGTTTATAAACCGTTGTGTCATAACCCTGAAGCCAAAAACAGCATTCATCGATTGGGTAACAAGCTTGGATGCCGAGCTACCTCAGACGTGGGACTTCGAAGGTGGTGCTTATCTGTTTGACGAGCATGAATCTGAAGAGAGTCTGTTGGATGGTGTCAGTGAAGAAGCGCACGCCATTCTGGAAAATGAGTTCTCTGTGTGGACCGAGGATGAAGACAAGTGGCCCGGGCCGAGAGACTTTGCCGCCCTGAAGCAACTGTTTACCCTGCATATTGCGGTTGCCGGTTTTGATCTGGGCAAGGAGCCCCTGCTAAGGGCTGATGTTGCTGATCTGCTCTGAAGGCAGATATCGTCTATTTTCAAACAACATCAGGGCAGGGCAATGACCGGTGGCTGTGCCGCACAACCACTGGCCTTCATACTCTTGAAGTATGCAGGTTACCCGCAAAAGTGCAGCAATGATTTTTTCACCGGTGATCTTATCCAGACAGGACGAGTCAGCATAGGCGGGGAGACAGACCAGAGATTGATCCAATGACATAGCTCTACATATGATTTGGCTGAGAGACACAGTTTTGACCAGGGAAATAAAGGCGCTTGGTCAGGGCTCACGCATGAGTATTCTCTTTCATGGAAAAAAGTCAAAATACTACTTTGTCTGGAAACGTCGGATAGAGAAACTTCAAGAGTCAGAACAATCGAAGCTTGAATAAAGCACCGGTTTTCAAAATGGTTGGGGTTTCATAAATCTTCATAAAAAAGACATCGCACTGACATATCTTTCATGCAATTTGTTCGGGTCTTACTCAAAATCATCCTTTCGTTGTTGTTCTTGCTGCTGTGAACAGAGAGGCTCACACACCTGAAAAGGACATTCGATATGCCTGCAAAGTCACCGGTTATTAATGAGTTTGTGTTTAATCACAGTGGGTTGGATACCAATGAATTTATTGAAGTGCTTGGCGATCCATTAACCGACTATTCCAATCTCTGGCTGATTAATGTAGAGGGTGATGTAAGTAGTTCTAATCACGGCAAGGTTGTCCAGGCATTCCAGCTGGGTACTACAAATGACAGTGGTTTCTGGACTATTCAAACCAGTAACCAGTTACAGAATGGATCGCAGACTTTATTGCTGGTGGATGGTTTTTCCGGTTCTGTCGGTCAAGTGTTTAGTGAGAGTCTGTATTCAGCGGAACTGGATTCTGTTGCCGTGTTGGATGATGTTGCTGACTCGGCATTCAGCAACACCGTGTTAGCCCCGGAATACGATGGTATAAGCTATACCGTTGGTGGTGCATCACGGGCAACTGATGGTTTGGATACTGATTCAGCCAATGATTTCGTTCGAAATGATTATTCAGGGGATGGCATTCTTTCTGGTGCTCCTGATGCCGAAGATGGTGAAGCTGTAAATACCCCCAATAAGCCCAATCAGGTGGTCGGAGATGGTCAACAGAATAGTCCGGTTCCGGTTAAAGCCATTTATGAAATACAGGGCGCTGGTCATACATCTGCGTTCGCTGGTCAGGTCGTCGCTACCGCAGGTATCGTAACAGCTTTAGAGAGTAATGGTTTTTATCTTCAGGGGCCGGAAGATGGTGATATTGCAACATCGGATGCTCTATTTGTTTTTACCGACTCGATGCCATCAGTGGCGGTTGGTGATGATATCTCCCTGGCGGGGACCGTCAGTGAATACACACGCGGAGGTAGCAGTTCCGGCAACCTCTCTATCACTCAATTAAGTAACATCAGTGAATTAACCGTCAACAGTGCTGGTAATGACTTACCCAATACCGTCGTTATTGGTGAAAATGGACGTCAACTTCCTACTGATAATGTGGACGATGATGCCTTAACCAGTTTTGACCCTGAAACCGACGGTATCGACTTCTTTGAAAGCCTTGAAGGCATGAGAGTTACCGTTAAAGATGCAGTTGCTGTTTCTCCCACCAATAAATACGGTGAGATTTTCACGGTTGCTGACCAGGGTAAGAATGCATCCGGTATGAATGATCGTGGTGGTATTGCACTGGGGCAGACTGACTTGAATCCAGAGCGGGTTCAGATTCAGCTTGATAGAGATCTACTGCCTGATGATTTTTCTGCCCGGGTGAATGTTGCTGATTCTCTGGGTGATGTGACCGGTGTTATGAGTTATGCCTATGGCAATTACGAAGTTAAGGCGACGGAAATATTCACCGTCACCGATGGTGGGCTTGATAAAGACATGACACAGCTGAAGGGCGAAGGTAATGAACTGACTGTTGCCAGTTACAACGTCAAGAATCTTGACGCTAATGACGACATCAGTCGTTTTAAAACCCTGGCCAGTCAGATTACTCAAAACCTCAGTTCACCGGATATCCTGGCTCTGCAGGAAATCCAGGATAATGACGGCGCTACAGACAGCGGTGACCCGTCAGCGGATATGACCTGGCAGAAGCTGATTGATGCCATCACCAATGCCGGAGGTCCTGTTTATGAGTATGTGCAGGTTGATCCTGAAAATAATGCTGACGGAGGTCAGCCTGGGGGCAACATTCGAGTCGGTTACCTCTATAATCCGGACAGAGTCGATTATGTAGCTCAGTCTGCTCATCGTCTTGATGCTCCGGCGTTTGCTGGAACCCGCAAACCGCTTCATGCCCAGTTCGAATTCAATGGCGAAACGGTTGATCTAGTTAATGTTCACTTGTCGTCTAAATACGGTAGCACCCCCATCTATGGAGTGGAGCAACCATTTGTCAACGCAGGTTACCAGGAGCGTATGGATCAGGCACAGGCAATCAATGATTATGTCGATACCCTGATGGTCAATGATCCGGATGCCAATGTCATGGTTCTGGGCGATTTCAACGCTTTCCAGTGGGAAGGTCCGGCGGATGTCATTGAAGGCCGGGGCGATGACAATGTCATGACCAACCTGATCGATGAGTTGGATGATGGGGCTGTCCATACCTATAACTTTCAGGGAAACGCTCAGGTTCTGGATCAAATTCTGGTGAGCAACAACCTGGCTGATTCCGCCGAAGTGGATATTGTGCACATCAATAGTGAGTTTGCTGATCAGGCCAGCGACCATGACCCGTTACTTGCCAAAGTCACCATTGGTGAGTCGGCAAATGAGGTCTATACCCTGCAGATTCTGCATGCTTCGGATCTTGAAGGTGGTGTTGAAGGCATTCCCCGGGCAGCTAACTTTGCCGCTATTGTGGATGCCCTTGAAGATACCCACAGCAATAGCATCACGTTATCTGCCGGTGATAACTTCCTGACCGGACCTTTCTTTTCGGCAGCGGAAGATCGTGGCGTCTTTCGGGATAATGGTGTGTTCAACGATTTCTATAACCAGTTGTTCCAGCTGACTGGCGATGAAATGTATGAAGGCCTTCGCGAAGGTGGCGGACGTGTTGATATTTCCATCATGAACGCCATTGGCTTTGATGCTGCTGCATTGGGTAATCATGAATTCGATATGGGTACTGCCATTCTTGGTGATTTGATGGTGCCTCAGTACAAAGGTGATGGACTGGGTGACGACCGCTGGGTCGGTACCCTGTTTCCTTACCTGAGTGCAAACCTCGATTTCAGCCAGGATGCCAGGCTGGCAGATCTGTACACCGACGACATTCTTCCTGCACAGAATTTTGCCACCGGTCCTGTTTCCTCTACCAGCCAGCAATCAACTCCGAAGATTGCGCCTGCCACCATACTGGAAGAGGGTGGCCAAAAAATTGGTGTGGTCGGTGCCACCACACCATTGTTGGCGCAGATCTCTTCACCGGGAAACACGGCTGTCAAAGGGGATGCTGCTACAGATGATATGGCTGCTCTGGCCGATATACTGCAACCGGTCATTGATCAATTGATGGATCAGGGCGTGAATAAAATCATCCTGGTTTCACACCTTCAGCAAATTGCCCTGGAAAAAGCACTTGTTCAGCATCTCAGTGGCGTAGATGTTGTGATCGCTGGAGGCTCCGACACATTGCAGGCGGATGAAACCGATGTGCTTAATGATGGCGATGTCGCCGCAGAAGATTATCCCTTCACCACGACCAATAAAGACGGTGATCCCGCTGTCATCGTCAGTACAGACGGTCAGTACAGCTATGTTGGCAGACTGGTTATTGATTTTGATGCAGATGGAAAGATCATTCTGGACGACAATGGCGATGCAACTGACGTCAACGAAAGTGGGGCCTTTGCAACCACCGATGAGCAGGTAAAACAACTTTGGGGTGAAGAGGATGCCTTTGCAGAAGGTACCCGGGGTGACCTGGTTAAGGATTTGACCGATGCCGTGCAGGACATAGTCAACGAGAAAGACAGCAATATTCTTGGCAAAACGGCTGTGTATCTTGAAGGTCGAAGAGAATCCGTCAGAACTGAAGAAACCAATATGGGGAATCTTACTGCAGATGCCAACCTTGCAGCCGCTCAGGGCTACGACAGCAGTGTAATGGTTTCTATCAAAAACGGCGGTGGTATTCGAGCTCCGATTGGTGCCATTGAACCGGATTCAGAAGGTGGTTACAGCGAGCAGCCGCCAGCGGCTAACCCATTGTCGGGTAAGCAGGCTGGTGAAATTTCACAGCTGGACGTTGAAAACGCTCTGAAATTCAACAACGGCCTGACGTTAATGACCCTGACAGCAGAACAGTTGCTGGCTGTTCTGGAGCATGGCGTGGCAGCATCCGGGCCTGGCACAACCCCGGGACAGTTTGCCCAGGTGAGTGGTATCAGTTTCAGTTTTGATGCCTCACTGGCCTCCGGTGAACGTATACGTTCGGCAGCACTGGTCAATGAGAATGGTGAGTTGTTGCAGACTCTGGTGGAAAACGGTGAGTTAGCCGTACCATCCGATATGGCCATTCGCATTGTGACCCTGAACTTCCTTGCTGGTGGTGGCGACGGCTATCCATTCCAGGCAGGAACCGATGTCGTACAACTGGGAGATGTGCTTACGGACAAAGGGCTTGCTGATTTTGCCGCTCCCGGTAGCGAGCAGGATGCACTGGCTGAGTATCTGCTGGCTCACTATTCTGACAACCCTTATCAGGGTGCTGAAACGAACCCTGCTGACGATACGCGGATTCAAAACCTGGCTGTTCGGCAGGATTCTGTACTGCAGGAGCAGACGACAGAACCTGTTGATTCCATCGACGATCATGGTGATGGGGAGCTGGTCGGTGGTAATGGGGATGACATCCTGAATGGTGCAGCGGGGGATGACTGGCTTGATGGCCAGGCAGGTAATGATCACTTAATCGGTGGTTACGGTGACGACCAGCTTTATGGTCGCGATGGTCATGACCGACTGCAGGGCGATCATGGCAATGACTGGCTCAATGGAGGTAAGGGCGCTGATGATTTGCAGGGTGGGGCGCACAATGACTTCCTGTTTGGTGGCGCTGGTAAGGACCGTCTGGACGGTGGTTTCGGCAATGATGAGCTGTATGGCGGCAAAGGCCATGACTACCTGAAAGGTGATCACGGTCACGATGTGCTGATGGGAGGTAACGGTAAGGACCAACTGCTTGGTGGCAGTCATAACGACTGGCTGGAAGGTGGCAATGGTGCCGATCGATTATCCGGCGGCAGTGGTCATGATTACCTGGCCGGTGGTTCTGGTAACGACTGGTTACTGGGCGGATCTGGTGGTGATCAGTTTGCCTTTGAAAATAATAGTGGTCACGATGTGATCCGGGATTTCGAAGCAGGCAGCGATACTATCCTGTTAAATGGTCTGGGTTTTGATTCTCTTGATGCGGTTCGGGATGCCTCAACCCAACAGGGCAGAAATCTTCTGGTGGATTTGGGCAGCAACAGCAGTCTTACCTTGATTGGTGTCAGCCTGGATCAACTGAATGATCACAATGTGCAGTGGGATGATCAGCTGGTGTAAACACTGCTGAGAAAACCTGAAAGGCCGGTGTTGATCACCGGCTTTTTTGTGCCATTGTTCTGTAACAAATTTCTGAAACAATGTCGTAAAAGCTGTAAAACAAAAACATCACAGGGTGTGACCGTTGTTGAATAATCAGGCGACTGCTCTTTCGGAACGAGATTTTTCGAAACAAGAGCTCCCGGAAAAAGCACTATCTACCATCAAGCGTCAACTGGCATCCGTTCTGGGGTTCAGTTTTTTTCTGAATATCCTCCTGTTAACGGTGCCGCTCTATATGCTGCAAGTGTATGACCGGGTTTTGACCGCCGGGAGTGTACCTACGCTTATTGCGCTGAGTGTCGTTGCTGTTGGTTTGATACTGATGGCGAGCTTGCTGGACTGGATACGCTCACGCTTGCTGGTCCGGCTTGCCGGATTAATGGAACAGGCTCTTGAAGCACCGTTGTTAAAGCAGTTATTGCAATCCAGTGGCGTGGTAAAGCGGGAAAAACTAAAAGACCTTGAAAGAGTAACTGGATTTATTTCTGGTCAGGGGGTGCTTGCAGTATGCGATGCGCCATGGATTCCGGTTTATTTGATCGTCATCGCCATGCTGCATCCGGCATTGGGGATTGTCGCGACGATAGGCGCGTTGATTCTGGCGATGGTTGCCTTCTTGTCTGATCGCATGACCCGGGGGCTTATGGCAGAAGCGAGTGCTCGACACCAGCAATCATCCCGTTTTGCTGAGCAGGCGCTGGACAATGTTGAAGTATGCCGGGCATTAGGTATGGGCGATGGTCTGGTCCGCCATTGGCTGGCCAGACGTGAGCGTGGCAGTGTCAGACACTTCAGAGCCAGTGATCTGGGCGGCAATTTTCAGGCGTTGGGAAAATTTCTCAGACCGTTGTTGCAGGTTGCGATGCTGGCAACAGGCGCACTGCTGGTCCTTAATCAAATGATGACAGCGGGTGCCATGGTCGCCAGCTCAATTCTTTTAGGCCGGGCACTGGCACCTCTGGAAATGGTCATTGGTCAGTCCGGAAATATTCGTCAGGTACGGACCGCCTGGACGAGTATCAATCAGTTTTTCTCAAATCTGCATAACAACATTCAGGCCATGTCCCTGCCCAGACCGAATGGGTACCTGCAGATTGAAAAGTTGGTAGCCAGTGTGCCTGACGGTGAAAAGCCGGTGATAAAAGGCATTGGCTTTGCTTTGGAGGCCGGTGAGAGCCTTGCAGTGGTTGGGCCAAGTGCCTCTGGTAAAAGTACCCTGGCCCGATTGCTGGTTGGCGTCTGGGAGCCGACAAGTGGTGCAGCCAGACTGGACGGTGTGGATATCAGTCGCTGGAACCGTGCTGAAGTGGGGCAGTGGTTGGGATACCTGCCTCAGGGTGTTGAACTGTTTCCGGGCACCATAAAAGACAACATTGCCCGCTTTGGAAATGTGGACTCTGAGGCAGTAGTTAAGGCTGCCAGGCTGGCAGATATGCACTCTCTGATTTTAAGTTTGCCCGATGGTTATGATACCCGGGTTGAAACAGAAGGCGGTGTGCATTTATCCGGCGGTCAACGACAACGCCTTGGGCTTGCAAGAGCATTATACGGGCAGCCCTCACTGGTTGTTCTGGATGAGCCGGATGCCAGTCTTGATCAGGATGGTGTGCAGGCATTAATGGCTACAGTTCGCAAACTGCACGAACAAAAAGTAACCCTGGTGATGGTGACCCATCGCCCCCAGTTGCTGCACTGTGTCGATAAGGTATTGGTGTTGAACCACGGGTGTATTGAACGATTTGGTGATGCTAAACGTGCCATAAAACCTGCAATGCGAGAGGTAACTGCCTGATGGATATCAATCCTCTTGAGACAGCCAGTCGATTCTATCGTCGCATCGGAATATTGGTCGTGATAATGACATTCGGTGTTTTTTTCGGATGGAGCTTTCTGGCTGTGATGGACAGCGCTGTACTGGTCAGTGGCAAGGTAACGGTGCATAGCCAGCGCAAAGCGATACAAAGTCTGCAGCCGGGGCGGGTACAACAGATTCTGGTTACTGACGGTGACCTGGTGCAAACCGGGGATGTGCTGGTCAGGTTGGACGAAACCCGCGCTGAAGCAGGGCTTGCCATTCTGGAAGACAGTTTATTTTATGCCAGGGCCACAGAAACCAGGCTTCAGGCAGAGTTGGTAAACGACAAAGTTGTTGTTTATACCAATGAACTGACTAAGCAGTCTGAACAGGCTGACCGGTTTAAAGACACGTTACGGTTACAGGGTCGGTTATTCAGTGAGCGTCAGGAGTCTCACTTCGGTCAGATCAGGATGGTGCGCCAGCGAATTGAAAAAATTCAGCAGAAGATTGTCGGTATGCAGGGCATGAAATCGGCAGCAGGTCGTCGCCTGGCTGTGGTGAAGGATGAACTGTCCGGTTATCAACAACTTTATGGTCAGGGCTTTGTTCAGAAAACGGTTGTGAATGCATCCTTAAAAGAAGAAGCGGATCTTGATGGTCAGGTGAGCGATTATCTGGCAGATATTGCCGAAGCGGAAAAATCCATCACGGAAGCAGAGCTGGAAATTCTGCAGCTGAAACAGGAACGGCAGGAACGACTGGTTAATGACCTGAACAGTACCCGAGCCCAGATTAACGATTTGGTCGAACGCACCCGGGCGTCCCGTTATATGCTGGAGCACCTTGAAGTGCGCGCACCGGCAGAAGGTATCATTGTTGATCGACAGGTTCATACCATTGGTGGCGTAGTGCAGGCGGGTGAGGTCTTAATGGAATTGGTTCCAAAAAGGGATGCCCTGATCATAGAAGCCAGAATGAATACTCTGGATGTGGATCGCGTCGTGGTGGGGCAGTCTGCGCGGGTTCAGCTCACGGCTTTTCCGCAACGAACGACGCCTGCCCTCAATGGCAATGTCATCTATGCCTCTGCAGATAGTCTGGTCGATGACGTTTCCAGAGAGCCCTATTATCTGGTGCATATTGAAGTGGGTAAAGATGAAATAGAACGACTGGGTGACAAGAGTTTGCTGCCGGGAATGCCCGCAGATGTGATGATTACAACAGGTTCCAGAACGGCATTTGAATATTTGTCGCAACCTTTGCGTGATTCTATGAATAAGGCATGGCGAGAATCGTGATTCCGTCTGACAGAACCATTGATAGCATAGCGACGGCAGCACTTCGTTCAAGCCCTGAGCATGTGGTAGATGGTGTGAGAGATACTGGAATGGGGAGATATGGTTGTGATCAGGAATTAACCACAACCATACAGTCAAAGGAAAATTAATTTTCTCTTCTTTCAGCAAGCTCTTCCATTCTGGCCTGTAGCTCTTCCTGCTTTGTAGGAACCGTAATAGCGTCCAGTGCTTCTCTGGTACTCATCGCATTCACCATATTCATAACAGGCATTGATACCGGTTTTTCCATGCCATGTCTTTCCATGGCCTGAGCAGCATAGTCCCGATCCGCTGAAGCATTGGCGCTGAAAAGAATGACAGAAGAAGATACGATGGCAGATAGTGTCTTTTTCATGGTTGTTCTCCGTTGATAGTAAGCAGACGACCTATTCCCAGCCCCTGTTAAGTAGCTAACCATATGAAATCAAATATTTCTGACTCCTTGTTCAGGCACTCCCGGCAACTGCTCCTGCGTTGCTCTAGCTCCTGCATCCATGCAGTCGTGCTTCGTTACAACTCCGGTCACATAGCTACGGCTATGCTTCCTCCGTTGTGCCTCGCATAGCACCTGCCCAAGTAGCCAGAAATATTTGATTCCATATGGCCAGTTACTTATTAAGAGGTTAAGCAATAGTGAAGATGTATAGCGACCAAAGAGCAGAAAAGTGAAAGAGTGTCGGGATAGTTAATGACAATAAGCGGCAAATAATCGTTTTTTTTTAACTGTCACTTTTCCAGCACTGTTCTGATTTATCCGTTATTCTTGTGGACTTTTTTTGTTGGACAAAAGGCATGATCGAAGCGCCTGCGGAACAACTTGATATTATCTATCAGGATCAATGGCTGGTGGCTATCAACAAACCCTCCGGCTTGCTGGTGCACCGCTCCATGATTGATCGTCATGAAACCCGCTTTGCCATTCAGCTATTGAGGGATCAGATCGGTCAACCTGTGTTTCCCCTTCACCGGCTGGATAAACCAACGTCTGGAGTGCTTGTGTTTGCCCTGTCGTCCGAAGTTGCCAAACGGGCAGGTGAGCAGTTTCAGGAAGGCCGGATCAGTAAAATCTATCATGCCATTGTCAGGGGCTATGTGCCCCAGTCCGGTGTGATTGACCACCCGTTGAAGGAAAAACTGGATAATATAGCCGATCGCAAGGCACGTCAGGATAAACCTGCCCAGGAAGCGGTCACCGAATATCATCGGCTGGCGACGGTTGAGCTGCCAATAGCCATTGATCGATACCCATGCAGCCGCTATTCGCTGGTGGAGGCAAAGCCCAAAACCGGTCGCAAGCACCAGATTCGTCGGCATATGAAGCATATTGCCCATCCTGTTATTGGTGATGCAAAACACGGCAAGGGAAACCATAATCGGTATTTTGCCGAGAACTTTGCTGCGAACCGATTACTGTTGCACTGTTCTGTCATGGCAATGAACCACCCGGTTACCGGTAAGCCCATCGCTTTTTATGCGCCGATGGATAGTGTTTTTGATCAACTTTTGCAGCGATTTGGCTGGACAATGCCAAATCCCACGGTATAAATGCCCTTTTTGTCGGATTGAGGTATACCAATGAAAAACATCATGTCTGGAATGCTGGTGTCGCTGGCAATTTTTCTGGCTGGTTGTGCATCCACCCAGGAGTCACAGCAGGCTAATGCAGAAAAGCCGGAAGCCGTCGTAACCCGTCAGTTTACCGGTTCCACCATGACCCCGGATCCCGTTATGCAGCAGGTGATGGCGTTGAGCCAGGCAGGTGTCCTGAAGGATGTTCGCATGACCCGCTCTATTCCTGCCCAGATCACCGCAACCGGACCTGAGAATGTTCTGGCCTGTATCGCTACGGAAGGGAGCCGCTGGCTGGAAGAGCACCAGGAGTGTGAGTTCATGGCAGAAGAAACCTGCACACAGCTGGGCGGTGAATTCAACCCTTGCGCATCATCCTGTCGAAATGATCCGGACGCCATGGTGTGCAATTTGATGTGTGTTCAAGTCTGTAAGTTTTAATCCATCGATCTCGCAAAGTCATCTGGTTGGTTTTGCGAGCGACCTTTCTCTTTCCTTAAATTTCCCCTTGAAGTGTTTGTCTGACCTCCATCCTGCTGATGGATAGGTGTTTTTACGAGTTTGATTAAATATTATCCAATAAATATCCTATTTATGAGTTTTTCTTAAATTTCTGAATTTAATGGGTAATAATTAAAGCTGCGGTTTGTTTCTCAGCATTGTACCCGATAAATACCTATTATATTTTTAGTCGTATTGTATGAAAACACTGCAGCATTTATCCGGTTATGTCTTCAGCAGTTATCAGCTGGGTCTGTTCAGGCAACTGGGAGAGTTCAGAGGCCGCCAGCTGGTCTCTATTCGTCAGCAGCCGGAGGTTCTGGATACGCTCCGTCAGGTTGCGGTACTGGAGTCTGTGGAATACAGCAGCCGGTTGGATGGCATTGTCGCTTCCAGAGAGCTGGTTCGTAAGCTGGTGCACCGGGAATACCGTCCGACTGTACCGGTTGAGAGGCAGGTTGCCGGCTACCGCGATGGCCTGGAGATGGTGGTTGAGCCGGGCGAACACATGACCCTGTCGGTTAGCCTTATCCGCCAGCTGCATGCCATGTTATATGCCCATGTGCCCCACGAAGGCGGACGCTGGCGGGTTACCAATAAAGAGATTGTTGAGCGGGACAGCAAGGGGCAGAGAATCGGTGTTCTATATCGAACCATGCCCGCCAGGGCCATTGCCGGGGCCATGGAAGAGCTGGTTGCCTATTACCATGAAGGGCTTCAGCACCAGGTTGAGCCGCTGTTACTGATACCAACGGTTGTCCTGGATTTTCTCTGTATTCATCCTTTCAGCGATGGCAATGCCCGTATCGCCTGGTTGATCATGGCGATGATGCTGGCGCTTAACGGTTATCAGGTGGCCCAGCTGATGAGCCTGGAGCGGGTTCTGGTAAAGCATGAACAGGCCTATAAAAGGGCGTTACAGCTGAGTGTAAAAGGCTGGCATGAAGGGCAGCACAATCCGATGCCATGGATCGATTTTTTCCTGAATACCCTGATTCGGGCTTACGATGAACTGGAAGATAAAATTCATACTCTGCAGTGGCAGGGCAGTCGTGCGCCCAAATCGCAGCTGGTAAAGATGGCCATTGAGCAGACCAGTCATGCTTTTTCCATTGCGGATATCTGCCTGCAAATCCCCACGGTCAGTCGGGAACTGGTCAAAAAGGTGGTTCAGCAGATGCGCGTTGAAGGCTTGCTGGAACCAGTAGGCAGAGGGCGTGGTGCCCAGTGGCAAAAGTGTAATCCCTGACCGGGCAGCGCGAAAACGGCGAATCAGTAAAGAAGTCATCTCTTATAAGCGAGGTGGCTTCTATGCCTGTTCCTGATCTGAACGTCTAAAGCTCCTCTTTTTCAAACACAAAGATGCCGTCCTGCAAGTAAACCCGTCCTCCATCATATCGAGCAGCATGCCAGTCTATTATTGAGCCGTAGTTGGTTTGCAGGTATTGATAAAGTGCAACATTATTTTGGTCAGCAAGGTAATGAATGAGCGTTTTTCCGGAACATTTGTCCTGATGATTGGGATTTGCACCACATTTAATCAGTAAATCAACAACCGGGAACTGATCTTCCTTGACAGGGTTATGTTGGCTTACAAAAAAAAGAAGGCTATTTAACCCCCCATTGCATGTTTCTGCATTGAGAACGGCGGGCAGGCTGCTCCGTTCGATACGTTGAAGTATTAGTTTAAGCGTTTCTATCGTCCCGTACTGGCAAGCAAAATGAATGGCTGTTCTACCACTTCCCTCATGTATTAAGACAGAGGCACCATTTTCAAGTAAAAAACTGATCATCTGAAGGTCATTATTACAGATCGCAACATGTAACGGTGTTTGTCCTAAATGATTTTGTTGATTTAAATCACTGTTAAAAAGTTGGGGTAAGGCATTTTTCCATAATTGAGCCACTGGCAGTTTTTCATGCACCGCTGCCATGTGTAAAAGAGCATCCCCATCTTTATCAGGATATTCCCTAATTAAGGTCAGTAGCTGTAACTGAGTGTTTGCAGGTAATTTAGGTGGGCATTCAGCGGGATATAAAGCTCTTTGGGGTAAAGTACGCTGGTGAGATTCATTCCTCTCGACTTGATGGCAGGATGTCGTAATTTTTGCCAGTCGCTCTTCCAGACCTGCACCACTATTGGCAGCACTGCCTGCACCACTATTGGCAGCACTGGCAGGGGGATATGTCTTTTCGTAAGAGGGAGCAGATGAGAGCGGTTTTGCATTGGTATCCAAAATATCCTCCTCAATTTTAGACACGTTAAAACCGTTTAGACCAATACCAGAGTCGATAGTTTCAGAAGGTGTGATTATAAGTAGTTAACCAAATGAAATCGTATTTTCTGTTTTCCCGGATCAGCACCTTAACCGGAGCTGACCCGGGGAGCTTTTAAAGCATCCGATGCAGAACATCATGCTCAGGCTTATCGAAGTAACGATGTTTAATGGTGGCCAGAATGTGCAGTACCACAATGCCCAACAGAACATAGGGAATAATGACGTGGATATCGTGGAGTCGGCCCGCCAGCTCAGGATTCTTTTCTAGGAAGCTGGGCATGACCAGGTTGAACAGCGGCACCTTACGACCGGCAGCGTCAGACATCAGGTAGCCACTCACCGGTACCAGGAACATAAAGAGGTAGAGGAGCCAGTGCACCAGTGTTCCCAGTTTTTTCTGATAAGTCGGCATGCTGTCCGGTAGTTTTGGAATCTTGCTGGCCCAGCGAATCACCAGACGGGCGAACAACAGGAAGATCACCAGAACACCGAAGGATTTATGTAAGTGGTAAATGTCGTATTTATAGCTGACGTTGTCTTCCAGGCCGACCATATACCAGCCAGCACCAATGATGCCCAAAATAAGAAGACCGACAGTCCAGTGCATCAGGCGCATGAGTACGGGGTATTTATCAGAGTTGCTCATCGGTTTGCCCTGCTTTTTTTAGTTAATGGATATCATAATTTATTATAGTGTTTTGGTGCTATATGAATTCATAGAGGTTGTCTCAAAGCGTAACCGTTGCTGAAAAATCCTGGTTGAGTCTTTTCGCTTCAGGCAAGGAACTTTGTGATGGCAATCCGAGACTAACGAGTAGGCAGATAAAGTTAGATCTTTGCTTATGAATATTGTCTCAACAACACCATTGCAAGCGTGTCGTGACGTTTCAGAAAACGCTTTTGACCAGTCCATCGATAAGCCTGATGATGCCAAACAGTTCAGAGGATTTGGTGCTGTCCTCAGATCCGGGGTCACGTCTATATTGCAACGGGCCGGGGCGGATGACCAACTCTGGCTCCGACAGGCACAGGAAGGGGGCAATCGCCTCATGACTCGCCTGATGTCTGCGGTACCTGTTGTTTATTCCTTACTGATCATCAATAGCCTGCCCACTGCTAACGGGTGTGAATGGGGGCCTTCAGGTTCACGAAATGGAACACTGTCGGCGAATCCTCACCTGGGTTTTCCTGAGCCGGAAGTGGAGTGGGCCGATGGGGCAAGTGATGTTGTATTGTATGGTGGCTGTGCGACGCTGCTTGCCAGCCACATTGCCAGATTCGTAGCGCGGCTGTATTCCGGTAAACAGTCAAGTGAGCAGGTGCCGGAACCGGGTCGTATGGAAAATAATTTCAAGGAGCTGGCGAAAAAAATGTTCCGTACAGAGGCCAGTGAAGTGGTGAAATCCCTGGTCTTGGTGGCAAGTGTCGCCGGTATTGTTGATTATATGAAAATGAAAATTGATAGAGAACGTCCCTATGTCCTGAATCCTGACTATATCCATGGAAATCTGTGTATGGATCCGGATGATTTCAAGGCCATGCCCTCGGGGCATGCGTCAGTTTCGGCTATTGCCTGGTCGCAGGTTGTCCTTAACATTATAGATACTGCGGCGATGTCTTCCCCCGCCTTCAAGCGCTTGCTGTCAAAAATGGCAGTCTTCTCAAACCAGCCGCTTTCTTCACCGGCCGGGAAGCGACTTATTGCCTTTGCGGGTGCCATGGGTTTTGGAGCCCTGGCTGGGGCACTAAGGGTTCTGGCGGCCAAACATGATGTTATTGATGTGTCCGTCGGCGCGGGTATAGGCATCATTGCCGCTGCTTGCTCCCCATATATTCGCAGTGGGGTTTTTAACCATGGCGCTGTAGTGGATAAAAATACCGGATATTACTATGACGATGACGTGTATAGTCGAGCTGTTGAAGCAGAGGGGCCGATGCAGGATAGGGATAATCAAGAGGCAGAGGCGATGATGTGATGGGATTGATAATACAATCATCATGTAGGACAAAAGGCTGGCAAATTTCAGGAGCCAGCAAATTATATGACTCGATGAAAGCGGATCACAATGCATCTTGCGACCCGCCCCCGTCTACTGCCAACAGATGTTAAGAGCAGGCAATCACCCTTCCAGCTTACTGGCGATGCTCTCAATCGCTGCCGGGTACTGCACATCGATGTCTTCATTGGAACCAACGCTCAGACCGAGATCCCTGACCAGGCCATCTTTCAAACCATAAACCCAGCTGTTTACGGTCAGTTTCTGGCCGCGATCCCAGGCATCCTGAACGATGGTTGTCTGACAGACGTTCAGCACCTGCTCCAGAACGTTCAGTTCACACATTCTCTGAAACTGCTCATCATCACTGCCAGCGTTCTCAAGCAGCTCAGTGTGCTTCTTCTTAACGTCCTGCACATGCCTGAGCCAGTTATCGATCAGCCCCAGTTTGGAGTTGTTCATGGCTTCGCGCACACCGCCACAGCCGTAATGCCCCGTCACAATAATGTGCTCTACCTTCAGGTAGTCCACAGCATATTGGAGGACTGACAGACAGTTCAGGTCGGTATGAACCACCACATTGGCCACGTTTCGGTGCACAAACAGTTCGCCCGGAAGGAGGCCGACGATTTCGTTGGCAGGGACCCGACTGTCGGCACACCCGATCCAGAGATACTTGGGTGCCTGCTGCTCAGAGAGTTGTTCAAAAAAGCCGGGCTTTTCTTCACGAATGGACTTGGACCATTGGTTATTGTTTTCAAGGAGGTTTGCCAGACTGGACATAGTTTCCTGATCCATATTTCGGTTCCATAACTGGAAAACGTTATAGCAACTCCGCTCTGGCAAAACCAGTATTCAAATGTAAGAGGTTTGTAACCGGGGCATGCGGTGGCGATGTTCCAGATTAGTGCAAGCTCTGGGGGGCAGCGGATGTAGCTGCACCGTTGTTGCTATCTCTGAAGTTTTCTTACGGGCTTAAACAGGCAGGGTATTTGTCCGCCAGAATAAACTAACACTAGTAAATTCAGCTGGTTATCAGGTTTTCTGGTATTTGGCATGTTTTCTGCTCAACCACCGGCAGTCGATCTCTGTGCGTTGACTGATACCGGAAAAGAGTGATGCCTGATTACGGTGATCACAGTTCAAGGCAGAGAGATCAGTTATACAGGGGAGGGGAATAATGAAGTGGTTCAAGCCTTTTAAGAAGGCATCGGTTAGGTTAGGTAAGGTTGCTGCCATCAGTGCCGTCATGGGGGTGAGTGCTTTCACCGGGCAAGCCAGCGCCAAGGCAGACTTTGAGCTTGGCTATCCGGAAAAGGAAGAGCTGACCATTGGCTTTATCAAGCTGACCGATATGGCACCCATTGCCATTGCTTACGAGAAGGGCTTTTTTGAAGATGAAGGGCTCTACGTCACCATCGAAGCCCAGGCAAACTGGAAGGTGCTGCTTGATGGCGTGATTGACGGGCGTCTGGATGGTGCCCATATGCTGGCTGGACAGCCTCTGGCGGCCACCATGGGCTTCGGTACCAAGGCCAATATCATTACGCCATTCTCGATGGACCTGAATGGTAACGGGATTACGGTGTCCAATGAGATCTGGGCCCAGATGAAACCCAATATCCCCAAAATGGCCGATGGCCGACCCCAGCACCCGATCAAGGCGGATGCCCTGAAACCGGTGGTTGAGAAATTCCAGTCTGAAGGCAAGCCGTTTAATATGGGGATGGTTTTTCCCGTCTCTACCCACAATTATGAACTTCGTTACTGGCTGGCCGCCGGTGGTATTCACCCCGGATTTTATGCGCCCCATAAAGGGGATACCTCTGGCCAGATCGATGCCGATGCCCTGCTCTCCGTCACACCACCACCACAGATGCCATCCACCATGGAGGCTGGCACTATCTATGGTTACTGTGTCGGCGAACCCTGGAATCAGCAGGCGGTCTTCAAGAATATCGGCGTGCCAGTGGTGACCGATTATGAGATCTGGAAAAACAACCCAGAGAAGGTGTTCGGGATTACCGAGGAGTTTTATAACAAATACCCCAATACCACCATACGCCTGACACGGGCCCTGATCCGTGCAGCCCAGTGGCTGGATGCCAACGATAATGCCAACCGGCCTGAGGCGGTGAAAATCCTGTCACAATCCAACTATGTTGGCGCTGATTATGAAGTCATTGCCAACAGTATGACCGGTACCTTTGAGTACGAGAAAGGCGACAAACGACCAGTAGAAGATTTCAATGTGTTCTTCCGCTACAACGCCACTTACCCCTATTACTCCGATGCGATCTGGTATCTCACCCAAATGCGCCGCTGGGGGCAGATTGCAGAAGACAAGAGCGATGAGTGGTACAAAGAGCTGGCTGCCAAAGTCTATCGCCCGGATATCTATGAAAAAGCGGCACTGTCGCTGGTGGATGAAGCACTGGTTAAGTTGCAGGACTTTCCGGACTTCGAGTCAGAAGATGGCTTCCGTGATCCACAGACACACTTTATCGACAACCTGGTCTATAACGGCAAAAAGCCAAACGACTACATCAACCAGTTCAACATCGGTCTGAAGCAGGGTGACAGGATTTGATCCTGTTACCTTTTTTTAAGGGAAGTGAGGGAGAGTGGATTATGACGGATGCCTCGGTTGTCAGTCAGTCAGTCAATGAGAGCAAGTCATCACCGTTGTCTTTTCTTGCCGGGCTGGGCATTACGGTGAATCCCGGTAAAGTGTTCAGCACGGTACTGATGCCCATCATTGGCATCGTCGTCTTTCTGCTGATCTGGTCTGGCGCTGCGCAGAATATTGATACCTCGCTGGGCAAATTTCCCGGGCCAGTGGCGGTGTGGGAGCAGTTTGGCTCCCTCTACCAGGAGCATGTCACCGAACGGGAAAAGGCAGAAGCCTTCTATCAGCGGCAGGAAAAACGCAATGCTGCCCGTGTCGCCAAAGACCCTGACTATGTGCCAAAAATCCGGGCCTATACTGGCAAGGAAACCTTTCTTGATCAGATCGTTACCAGCCTGGTCACCGTAATGAGTGGTTTTCTGCTGGCAGCCCTGGTTGCCATCCCCCTGGGTATCGCCATCGGTCTTAATAAAACCCTGAATGCGGCAGTGAACCCGATCATTCAGATATTCAAACCGGTTTCCCCCCTGGCCTGGCTGCCGTTGGTGACCATGGTTGTCAGTGCACTCTACATCAGCCCTGATCCTCTGGTAGCCAAGTCTTTTTTAAATTCGATGATCACCGTGATGCTCTGCTGTCTGTGGCCCATGGTGATTAACACGTCGGTGGGTGTCTCTTCCCTGGACCGTAACTTGATAAACGTCAGTCGTGTATTGCGATTGCCTGCCCTGAAACACGTTCAGAAAATTGTACTGCCCGCATCGGTACCGATGATTTTTACCGGTATGCGACTCTCCCTCGGAGTTGCCTGGATGGTGCTGATTGCGGCAGAAATGCTGGCTCAAAACCCCGGGCTGGGCAAATTTGTCTGGGATGAGTTTCAAAATGGCAGCTCAAATTCGCTGGCACGCATTATGGTTGCCGTGATCGTCATTGGTGTGATTGGCTTTGGCCTTGATCGTGCCATGCTGGCCATCCAGCGTTTTGCCTCCTGGGATAAAAGCAAAGCCACTCATTAATAAAGGGAACCTGCACATGAGCACACTGCTGGATATCAGTCATATCGATATGGTGTTTGATACACCGAAAGGCCCTTTTACCGCACTCAAAGGGGTTGACCTGAAAATCGCCAAAGGGGAGTTTGTCTCACTGATTGGCCATTCAGGCTGCGGTAAATCAACGGTATTGAATATTGTCGCAGGACTTCTGCAGGCCAGCAGTGGTGGTGTGATTTTAAATGGCCGGGAGGTGTCCGAGCCCGGCCCGGACCGGGCGGTGGTTTTTCAGAACCACTCACTCCTGCCATGGCTAACGGCTTACCAAAATGTTGAACTGGCGGTGAAACAGGTGTTTGGTCGTACAAAAACCAGGGCAGAGATCAAAGAGTGGATTGAGCATAACCTTCAGCTTGTGCATATGGATCATGCCATGCATAAGCGTCCGGATGAGATCAGTGGCGGCATGAAACAACGGGTGGGTATTGCCAGGGCACTGGCCATGCAGCCGGAAATCCTGTTGATGGACGAACCCTTTGGTGCCCTGGATGCCCTGACCCGAGCCCACATGCAGGACTCTCTGATGGAAATCCAGCAGGAGCTGAATAACACCGTCATCATGATCACCCATGACGTAGACGAAGCGGTTCTGTTATCCGACCGTATTGTGATGATGAGCAATGGCCCCGCTGCAACGGTGGGCGAGATTCTCGAGATCAACCTGGAAAGACCCCGGGGCCGGTTGGAGCTGGCACAGGATCCGGAATATACACGACTGCGTTCCGAAGTATTGAAATTCCTGTATGAGAAGCAAAGAAAGGTTGAACCCATGGTTAAACCCAGGGTCAGAAAAAAAGTGCAGGAAAGCAGGCAGCATGAAGCTGCTTAGGAATAGTCTTGAATCATTTCCACATTTTGGAGCCACCAAACTCCGTTCGTCCTGAAGTAGATTGAATGATTCAGAACCATTCAATAAATACTTTATTATCACTGCCGGGCTTGTGAAAGTTACAGAACACGCTTGACGACATTCGTCATTTAAAAAGAGAATGTAGTGGCAAATAAATAATAACGAAATAACCATTAGGATAACGGACTTGTTAACAATAAAAAGGAATTTTGCTGCGCTGGCCACGGCAGTGGCGTCGGCCCTGGTATTAACCGGTTGTGGTGGGGGCGACAGCTCTTCAGGCGCAGGATCCGGCAGTACATTCAGTATTACCGCGATGGATGGGTATTTGAAAAATGCCGATGTGTGGGTAGATGCTAATAACGACCTTGATGATGGTTGTGAACTGGATCTGGGATTAGAAACCGGTGATGGCGGTCTGGTGAATATTCCCATCGAGTATCAGGACAATACGATTTGTATTAAAACCATAGTCGGTAAAACGATTGATGAAGACCAGGGCCCTGTTGAACGTCCTCTCGAATTAAAAGCACCTGCCGGTGAGACCGTTGTCAGCCCGTTGACCAATCTGGTGGTAGAGCAGCTGGAACAGGATGATTCTTTAACGGTAGATGAAGCTAAAAATAAAGTAATTGAAGAGCTTGTTGGTTTAACTGGCGTCACCGCTGATGATGTATTTGGGGATTTTGTTGCAGCAAAGAAGAGCGGCGATGATAAAGGGAAGGCGATTAATATTATTGCTGAGATTCTGTATGAGGAAGATGCCAAAGATTCCGACCTGACATTAACGGAGAAGCTGGCGATTGTTAAAGAGGTGTCGGAAGATGCGCAGGACGCCATCGACTCTACCGATATTGACGATTTCAAACCGGTTATTTCAGTTGCTAATGATGGTAGGGTGACTTCAACGCCAAACAGTCTTCCAACCGTAACCGGGAATGCGAGCAGCGCAGCCCAGAATATTAATCTGGGTGATGCATTCTCTTTATCAGTAGCCAACTGGTTCGAAGATGGTGATAACGATGCCTTGACATACGAATTGGAGATCGATTCGGAGTCAGATTCTACCCTGGTAATTGACGCAAACTCTGGCTCTATTACTGGAACACCGCCTGCCGCAGGCACTTACAAAATCTATGTTTATGCCCGGGATGCCAAAGGCGTTCGCTCCTATCCTGCCGTTTTTGACCTGAACGTTATCGCACCCAATACGCCGCCCATGGTAGATGATGATGTAAAAAATTCTATCCAGGCTGTGATCAACGACCTTGGGCTGCAACAAGGTATCGAGGTTAATCAAACTGTCTCTATTGTCGGGCTTTTTACCGATGATGACGGCGATGAATTGACCATTACTGTCAATGAGAATATCGCCGGACTGGAAATTGACTACGACAATAACCAGCTGGTCTTCAGCGGCACCCCTACAGTCAACACTGTAAATAACCCATTGTCCTTTGTGGTTAATGCTGGTGATGGCGCACATGCTGATACTATTGCAGCCGAGTTCAATTTGACCATTCTAGAAGGTATAGGCTCACACCCGCTGGAAGACACAGTCTGGTACCAGATTGAGCGAGGTTCCGATGATGGTGATGGCGATATTACAAACGACTACACTCGTGTATGGTGTGACACGTTGCAGTTTGCCGGTGGCATTGCCTACCTGAATACTCGCACCGCTGCCAATCGCACGACGTGTACGGATACGCCAACAACCTCAGCCGGGAGTTACTCTGTCGTATCTGACAAGATGATAAAGATAACCTGGTCTGATAATTCAACAGCTGAGCTTTCATTGCTCGATGACAGTTTTGCATCCACTGATTCCTCCGATAACGGTACGTTGGTACAGTACTTTGAAACTGGTGAAGGAACCGAAGCACTGACCTGGTTTAAGAGCAAGGCCAATGCAGAAGCCAGAATCCAGCTGACCAGCGCCATGCCGGAAGAAAATGGTGATTTCCAGTACTACCGGAAAAATGGTAACAGCTATGAATTAGGCGAGGTTTCCGTGACTCTGGGCTTGCCTGGGTCTGATGATGGGGATCTTGATATTGATCTGTATTTTGATGGCCTGCCTACCAGCGGCACCTGTGAAACCCGGGTCAAAAACCTGTTCAGAAGCTTTGAGATTGTACGAAGTGACTTCGCTGATCCGTTGAGTGTTGACACGGAATACTTTGTTGAGGATGCAGACAGCTGTATCGTCGATTTTGATATTTTAGGCTCAACCCAAGAAGACCAGATTCTTGGCGTAATTGCCTATGCCAATGATACCCTCGAAGCGGAGATGAGCAGTCTGTACTTCAACATCCAGCAGAACTATCTGCCAGAAGTAACGGCCAGTGACCTGAACAGCTTTTTGCTCGGCAGCTCTGCCAGTGACTACCGCTTTATAGCGAGTCTGAACGAAGTGGAGTTTGGTGACGAAGGTGTTCTTGAGGCTTCTCTCTATCAGGGCCAAGCCTGCCAGAAGGCTGATAACGGACCTGATGTTTGCTTTCCATACTCTGTGGATGGTGACCGGCTGACTACTAATGATAATGATGGAGCAGAAACCGATCAGTTCCTTTATGTCTCTCAAGAGAATGCCTTTGCTGTTCCCATTGATTCGGGTGATCTGATTGCCTGGTCAAAAGCTGATTTCACCAATGCAGGCTGGACCACGGCGCAGCTGACCGGTAAAACCTGGTATTACGTTGACGATGACAGTACCACCGATGACGCTGATCCAATGATCGTTGAATTTGCTTTTGGTAATACAACGGTGGTGATGGACGGTGATACTGACAATGCCATGGACTGGAGCATTAGCGGCGGGGTGCTGACCATTGACTTCCCGGTTGGTGACTCTGATCTGATCT
The DNA here is from genome assembly GCF_049310165.1 of Endozoicomonas sp. ALE010. Taxonomy (NCBI): domain Bacteria; kingdom Pseudomonadati; phylum Pseudomonadota; class Gammaproteobacteria; order Oceanospirillales; family Endozoicomonadaceae; genus Endozoicomonas; species Endozoicomonas sp. ALE010. The sequence goes on from NZ_JBLYNV010000051.1 coordinate 31,199, forward strand.
TAGACCGTCTGGCTGCAACCGGTGACGTGGTTATTGCCACCAATACCGCCGTCAGCAACAAACCCGTGATTATGACCGAGAAGGAAAACCTGGCCACCGGCATTTATCTGCAATGGCAGGAGCGCATCCGGGAGGCATCACAAGAATAACCAGGTAGTTTTCCATCCCTGACCCGGTTCCTGCGTAAAGCGTGGTAACCGGGTCTTTTACATCTGACTTGAAGAAATAAAAACAAGTCACAGATTTATATCCTGATCACTCACCCTCCGGCCTGACACCCAATTGCACAAGGTATCCATGAAGATCATCAATCACGTTTTGTAACTCTTGCTTCACCTTTTCAGGCGTTTTGGCAGATGGTTCTGTTGGCTGCTGTGTGGTCGCTGATGCTGTGGGGTTTTGGCCAATGCTCTTGAGCTCTTGCTCCCATGGCGCACAAGAGCGATCACTATAATGACGAAGGTCTTGCATGCTCTGACTTTCGGCACTGACTTTTGCCGGTTGACAGTGTTGATTTGATAAGTGAGGGGAACTATACGGCCTGGGTTGAAATGTCTGGATCTGTTGTTCTGATATTTTCCCTTCAAAAAATAATGTTTTGTCTTTGACTCTTTCCACTGAATCTTCCGCTGCAGGATGTGTTGTCGATGGTTTCTGACGGACTGAAACTTCCGGATCTGAATGCCGGGAGGCTCGCAAAGACGCTAAAGATTTTGATGGATCATGATCTCCCCTGGTCTGACCATCCGGGAGCATTTTTTCCGGCTCTTCTCTTCGCAAACTCCTGTTTAATGCTTGTACTTCCGATTGGTTTTCTGTTGACGGTCGGTGATCAGGAAAAGTGGTTGAGTGGTCAACAGAGAAGGGTGTTGGTGACGATCGGTCCATGGAACAACCTTGTTAGGCAAATTTAAAGAAGTTACCCATGAAAGAGACATCAATCTGATCGTGGTGTTCATGCCGACGTGAGAATAATTTTGCTAAATTACCGATGGCTATTAACGACTCTAGTACATGGTTTCAATGTAATTGATGGGTTCCTTCGATCAATGACTCCCAAGCTCCGTTCGTCCTGAGCGGAGTCGAAGGGCGTAAACACCGTGCCTTGAATAAAGACTGTGCCAATCACCCTTCGTCCGTGCATCCTGAGCCGAGCCGAAGGGCGCTCAGGGTGAACGGAGATTGTACACATCAAACTTATTGAAATGATGTACCAGTCAATAGTCGCAGACTGGGACTATCTATAACGGTTTACCTGATCCCGTAATTCCATCGCTGCGTTCCTTGCGGCTTCAGCAAAGTCATCGCCACCACTGGCATAAATAATGCCACGGGATGAGTTCACAATAATTCCCTGGCCTTTGCTGTTCAGGCCATTTTTAACGGTTGCTTCCACATCGCCACCCTGAGCGCCAAGGCCCGGCACCAGGAACGTCATATCTCCGGTAATGTCCCGAATACGCTTTAGCTCCGTTGGGTTTGTGGCACCAACAACCAGCAGGATATTGTTATGCTTATTCCACTGCTCCTGACACATCCGGGCAATCACTTCATACAGCATGGCCGACTCACCATTGGCCTGGCGGACCGACAGGTTCTGAATAGCAGCAGCGCCGGGGTTTGAGGTGCGGCACAGAACTACCGTTCCCTTATCTGCATAGCCTGAGAATGGCTCTATGGTATCAATCCCCATATAGGGGTTTACGGTCACCGCATCGGCCTGATAACGCTCAAAGGCTTCAATGGCGTACTGGCTGGCAGTGCTGCCAATATCACCACGCTTGGAGTCGAGAATGACCGGGATAGCCGGATATTGAGTACGAATGTAATCAATGGTCATGGCCAGCTGATCTTCAGCACCATGGGCATGATAATAGGCCGCCTGGGGCTTATAACAGCAGACCAGGTCGGCGGTTGCATCAATGATGGCTTTATTGAATGCAAAGATGGACTTATCCATCGCCTGAATAGCGGCAGGAAAGCGCTCGGGTGAAGGGTCAAGGCCAACGCACAACAGTGTGTTGTTGTTCTCCATGGCAGCCTGAACCCGATCAAGAAACCCCATTGTTAACCTCAGCGTTAGGTAAAAAGTGCTGAGCGGGGAGTCTAGCAGTATCCGTTATCTTTATACATGCTTTGGTGGGGCTTAACCCGGATATTTCATAAACGTGCTCCCAATCTCGCTTGTCCTTTGCCGCTCTAAGGGAGTTTTGCTCAGTCGACCGTACTCCGCGGTACGGCGCTCCCTCACAAAATCCCTTAGAGCGACAAAGTCCGGCGCGAGATTCGGGGCAGTTTATGAAATATCCGGGTTAAAGCCATTACCCCATTTTCACATGCTTTGGATGTTCCCTGACCCGTTTAAGCCAGGCCATGATAAAAGGAAAATCGGTCAGACCATACCCGCCCTCCGGTGCAATATGCGTGTAGCCATACAGGCTGATATCAGCGATGGTCATCTGGTCACCAACCAGCCAGTCATGATGCTCCAGGTGCGTCTCCATTACCTGTAGTGCCTTGTAGCCACTGGCTTTCTTGGCCTGCAGAGCAGCCTCATGCTTTTTGGGTCTGCCAAGGAATTTCACGATAAACCTGGCCGTTGCAATATAAGGCTCGTGACTGTATTGCTCAAAAAACTGCCACTGGAGAACTTTTGCCCTGAGGAAAGGGTCTGAAGGGAGATAGTCAGTGCCGTCAGCCAGATAGTTCAGAATGGCATTGGACTCCCACAGGTAATTCCCGTCGGGTAATGCCATGACCGGAATCTTGCCATTGGGGTTCATGGCCAGAAACTCATCGGTATGCGTTCCGCCACCCAGAATATTGGTGTGCTCCCACTCACAGTCAATATCCAGGTGGCTCATCAGCAGCTTGATCTTGTAGCAGTTGCCGGACTGGGCATCTCCGTAAACTTTGTACACAGGCTTCCTCCTGTTTGCCAAAATTTTGTCCGATATTGGTACTCTTTATTCAAAGACGGTGCAAGTCTATTTTGTGGAAGAAGAATGGGTGCGACAAGCTTCCCTTTTGCTACATAGACAGTAAATGACATTGTTCATTTTCTATCTACAGTGAGCATTCAAATGCCACTCTCGATAGAATGCAGGCTTTCTATAAAATTCCAGGGTATATGGTAATGATCGATAGTGACGATTTGATGAGTGGTGAGGCCATCATCGAAATAGTTGAAAACCAGCTGGCAGAAAATAACCCACCAAGGGTAAAAGAGACCCTGATGAGGCTGATGCTGGAAGGTGTTGAGCGGGAAGAAGCCATTCAGTACATCGCCTGCGCCCTGTGTGTTGAGCTGCTGGATGTGGTTAATCATCAGACGGCGTTCAATGAACAGCGGTATAACACGAACCTGGATGCTCTGCCGGAAATGCCATGGGCTGAGGATCTTTAAGTAGTAGGGCAGTCTATTCTCGGTCAGCCTCCCGCAGAATTCTAACACCGCACGACTGCATGGATGCAGGAGCGAGCGCAGGAGCCGTTGCCGGGAGTGACTGATCATCTGGTCAGAAAATATGTTTTATTTGGTTAACTATTTAAGTGGGCCGCTACCCTGCCAACGGATTTAATGAAAGGAAAAGGGATCAGGATATAAATTGAACTATCAGTTAATTTGCTTGTCCAAAATTCAGCAAACTTAATTTTATTATTAAATTTGAATACGGCATTAAAAAAATTAAAAGCCAAAAAAGCCTCTAACTTCATAGAATTATATCAGAGAGAGTAACGAAAAGGAGTTTATCAATGGACACAGCTATTAATGTTGCTCAATCCAAAGATAGTGTTGATTTCGGCAATACAACCGCCAGATCATAAAAAGGAAAGAGCAGCCTCATTAGCTGGTCGCGATGTTTCTGTTCATGAAGAAAGTCGGCCCCAGCGCCAGAACCCCGTTGGTCCTGAAGAGCAATCCAGTCTTGCAAACTTTGAGATTCAAACGCATGATCCTCCAAAAACACCCGTCAATTCGGACCAGGACACCAGGGTGGCTAATCTGGAGGAACCATTTAACCCTCCTGTATCTCTGACATTCGAAGGCTCTATTAACTATTCTGTTGTCGGACGTCTGAATTTTAAAAAATTAATGCTCGTCGTCATCGATATTCACACAACCAAAGGAGCTTCTCATATTGGTTTTCATCCTGGAATGTCTTTAGACGGTACAGCGAACGCCAAGGTTGAAGTGTTAGAGGGAAACGAGAAAACGATCATTACGTTTATAGATGATTATGGATGTGAGTCGGCAAAACTCCATATTGGTAATGATTATTGGAAACATTATTCTCTTCCCGATCTGATTGATCAGTATAAAACCTACAAACTCATGTGAACAGGCATGAATGCATGAAAATTAACCTGCACGACATTTTTATACAGTCTACACTGCTGGTGCCGCTGTTAAACATGAGTCATGTTGTATGAATGAGTATTCATCCTTGCTGTTACACAGCATAGAACTGGCAAGGCAAAGTGCTGATCATGGCCAGCTGCCATTTTCAGCACTGCTTGCTCAGGAAGGACGTGTCGTCATAGAAGCGGGAAACACGTCCATTGCCGATAATGATGTAACCCGGCATTCAGTGATGAATCTGATTTCCAGGGCTCACCAGATACTCTCTCAGCATGAACTGGAACAGTGCACACTGTTCACAAATTCTGAGCCCTGCGCCATGTGTTCTGGCGCTATTTACTGGGCAGGCATCTCTAAAGTTGTATTTGGTTGCAGTGGCAAAACACTCCAGCAACTATCAGGACAGTCTATTGATATAGATTGCCATGAGATTTTTAAAGGCTGCCACCCGGCCATCAATGTTGTTGGCCCGATTGAAGAAGAGCGAGCCTCCGAACTGATCATGGAGTTCTGGCCGCACCCGTCATAAAAGTATTACTGCCTGTCTTTTGCTTATCATCCATAAGTTTTTATTATTCCTTCCGCCACAAAAAAACTCTGCTGATCTCAATCGGCTGACTTTTCCGGGTTAAGTGAGTTCGGGTGGTAATAATACTTATAAAATGGTAAAAATGTGCACGAATTCACATTTTTTACGGATTGGCTAAGGTTGCTTTGATCCACTGATGATGCCAAAACCGGATTTTTTCGTGCAACGGATAATTTGCCGTGCCCAGAGCCGTAGATTACCCGTCATCCAGCAGTAGCCACGTTTCAACTAACGACAAGAATTAAAGTGCATACAACCAACAAAGAAACCACTTATAACAATAAGCAGGCTTCTCTCTACCCATGGTTCTGGCATGCCCTTGCACCTTATTGGCGTGTCTACAGAGATGTGCTGCTGGCCAGTTTGCTGGTCAATCTCTTTGCCCTGGTATCCCCTCTGTTTGTCATGAATGTATACGACAGGGTTGTTCCTAACCAGGCATTTGAAACCCTGTGGATGCTGGCAACCGGCGTTGTCCTTGCGTTCTTTTTTGAGGGCGTTATTCGACTGATCCGATCCCGCTATATTGACCTGGCTGGACGACAGGTTGATCTCACCCTGTCTTCCCGCCTGATGGATCGCCTGTTAGGGCTGAAGCTATCCAGTCGCCCCGGCAGTGCGGGTAATCTTATGAATCAGCTGGCCGAGTTTGACAGCGTTCGCTCTTTTATTACCTCGACAACGGTCATGGCGTTCATCGATTTGCCGTTTGTTGTGCTGTTTCTTGGGCTGGTGGTCTGGCTGGGCGGCTGGCTGGTCATTATTCCGGTTGTTTGCATTGGTATTGCCCTGACTGTGGCCTGGCTGCTGAACAGGCCTCTTCAGTCCGTGATTGCCCGGCAGCAGGGGGCCTCAGCCCAGCGGCAGAACTTTTTAATGGAGCTGTTACTCGGGCTGATTTCGGTGAAGAGCTGTAATGTTGAAAGCCAGAATCAGAAGCAGTGGAGCCAAATGAACCGCGAGGTTGCCGATGCCTCGCTTAAAATACGTCATCTGCAGACCATTACCGGCCAGGTCACCACATTAATGCTTCAGCTGAACACCGTTGCACTGGTTATATCCGGTGTTTATCTCATCAGTGTGGGTGATCTTTCCATGGGCGGGTTAATCGCCATCATGATGATTTCCGGTCGTTGTGCTGCCCCTGTCTCACAGGTGATTGGTTTATTGAACCAGTATGAAAAAACAGTGCAGGCGCTGGATCATACCGGGCAGATCATGAACCTTCCCCAGGAGTATCCAGAGGAGCGCAAACTGCTCCGGCCTGATAGGTTTCAGGGGCATTTTTATATCAATAATATGTCGTTTGCTTACCCGAATGCTCCTGACCTGCTGAGTGATATAAATCTGCAGATTCCGGCGGGAACCAGGCTGGCCGTTCTCGGGCGGATGGGTTCTGGAAAAAGCACTTTCCTGCAACTGCTGATGGGGCTCCGGGAGCCTGGCAAAGGGTTGATTGGTGTCGATGGTATGGATCTTCGTCAGATTGATCCGAACTGGTTCCGTCGTCACGTAGGCTATGTTGGGCAACGCACCGAACTGTTTAACGCCTCATTACGTGACAACATCACTATGCACCGTGAAGGGATCAGCGACAGCGATATTGTGCGAGCACTGGAGCAGTCCGGTTTGCAGGACATAATCCAGGCAGGCAGTACAGGCCTGGATTTTATGGTGGGTGAGGGCGGACGGCATCTGTCCGGTGGTCAGGCTCAGGCTGTTGGCCTGGCACGGGCTCTGGTGACAAACCCGCTGGCCATTATTATGGATGAACCTTCCAGTGCCATGGACTCACAGGCGGAGGCGCGTTTTCGCCAGCTACTTCTGGAACTGAAAGAGACCACCGTCATACTGGTGACACACAAAATGAATCTGCTGGATGCGATGGACCATATTGTGGTGCTTGATCAGGGAAAAATCAGTGTCAGTGGCAGTACTAATGATGTGTTAAGGGGGGCGAACAAGGCTCAACACTCTGCACCGAAGACCGCAGAGGAGGTTGTGATTTGAAATGAGTGACCTCGCCAACCATCAAGGCTCTGACTGGCATGCTGCCAGCGAGGCGGAAATCAATAAAATCACCAGGGGAAGCCGTCCACTGATCATGACAGTTGCCCTCTGTCTTCTGACTTTTATCCTCTGGGCAGGCTGGTGTGAGCTGGATGAAATTACCCGTGGAGAAGGAAAAGTGATTCCTTCCAGCCAGGTGCAGAATGTCCAGAATATGGAAGGTGGTATTGTTGATGATATTCTGGTTTCTGAAGGCGAACTGGTGGAACAGGGGCAGGTGCTGATGGTGATGGACGACACCCGGTTTACCTCCACCCGCCAGGGCCAGCTGGCCAACCGTCATGCATTGATGGCCAGAAGGGCTCGTTTGCTGGCAGAAGTGGAAGGCGGAGAGCCGGTCATGCCTGAGTTGCTGACAGCAAACGTGCCGGTGCTTGCCGACCGGGAGAAGGAACTCTTTCATCATCGCCAGCTGGAACTGGCCAGTAGTATTGGTGTTTATCAACAACAGCTGACCCAGCAGAAGAAACAGACACTTGAGACAAAAGCGCAGCGAGAGATGCTGGCTCGCCGCTTTGCGTTGCTGGATGAAGAACTCCAGCTTGCCCGTGACCTGTCTGCAGAAGGCGCAGTGTCCAGAGTCGAAGTGCTCCGCCTTGAACGACAGGTCAGTGATACCCGGGGTGAAAAAATCATTGCCGAGAAAAATCTGGAGCGGATCGCTGCACAACAGGAAGAGACACAACAACGAATTAATGAGGCACGGCTGAACTTCGTCAATAAAGCGCGAGTAGAGTTAAACGAAACCCTTGCCCAATTGCATGAACTAACCGCAAAAGAAACCGCCGTCAGTGACCAGGTTGAACGTACCCGGGTCAAGGCACCAATGAAAGGCGTGGTAAAGCAGATTCTTGTCAACACCGAAGGCGGTGTTGTCCAGCCGGGTATGGTGATGATGGAACTCATCCCCGTAGACGACACTCTTGAGGTTGAAGCCAGAATCCGGCCACAGGATATTGCATTTCTGCACCCGGGCCAGAAAGCCACGGTTCGCTTTACCGCCTATGACTTTACTATCCACGGCGGTCTTGATGGAGAACTGACGCATATCAGTGCCGACACCATCACGGATGAACAGGGCGAAAGCTTTTATCTGGCCAGAATCAAAACCGACAAGAGCCACCTGGGCAATGAAGGTGATAACAGCCGCCCCGTTATCGTCGGAATGGTCGCCTCAGTAGATATTTTAACCGGCAAGAAAACACTCCTTGAGTACCTGTTAAAGCCGGTGTTGAGAGCCAGACAGCTGGCCTTCAGTGAACGATAAACATTTTGATCTGAAAATTACAACTGACACAGGGCCGGAGTTGCCCGGGAACAATAACAAGGAGCCAGTCGTGGACACTATTCAGGAAGCTACTGCCAGCAAATCTGCCGGATCCATTCACTTTGCCATTGGCAAGGTCGAGGCCATTACCCCTGACGGAACTCGTCGTGTACTTCAGGCTGGTGATGTCGTCTACCCAAACGAAACAGTCATAACCGGAGCCGACGGTTTTATTCATATCGACCTGTTTGATGGCCAGGTACTTGAACTGAGCAATAATGATGAGTTCAGTTTTACCGCCTTCTATCAGAATTTCCTGCCAGACGATGCAGAAATAGAAATAGAAGCGGAACAGTTTGAACTTCCGCCAGTCCCGGATGCTCCTCTACCCGCAACAGGCCAGCCGGATAGTCAGGTTAATTCAGGTTTTGGCAGCCAGACTATTCTCGATCTCAGCGGTATTCAGGTGGAACCGGAGGCGGGTTTTGATACTTCCGGGGTTCAGAGGGGGACTGAGGACAGTGAAAGCTTTGTTGCTGATGAACTATTAGACATTGATGAAAATGACGCCCCAATAATTACGAGTAATGGCGGCGGCGATAAAGCTGTAATCGAAGTTCTGGAAAATAGTAATACAGTGACCAAAGTTACAGCGATAGATGTCGATCAAAGCGGTCGTGATCTTATTTTCAGTATTTCAGGAGGGGCAGATTCTAGTTCTTTTGAGATTGAAGCTGATGGCACTCTCAGTTTCATAACAGAGCCAGACTTTGAAAGTGGTAAAATAAGCTATGAGGTTGAAGTTCAAGTTAGTGATGGATTCAGGGTCGATACTCAAGCCCTGACTGTAAATGTCGCACCGCAGAATGACAACTCCCCAAAGGCGGAGAATGACCGTTACCGCCTGGAAGAGGGTGGTGAGCTCAGTGGCCGCAACATCATCCGTGACAACGACACAGACAGTGACCTGCCAGCCGACACCCTGACCATCGCGA
>NZ_JBLYNV010000052.1:0-40240 GCF_049310165.1 Endozoicomonas sp. ALE010
TCGGTTTGAAGGAAAGACAATGGACGATCATGCAGATTTTGGGCAATTTTTACGAGTCGGTGTATTCCTGATAGGGGTGGTGAAAGGCAGTCCGAAAACGTCAGTAAAACCGACTGCCCAAAGGTTGAAAGTATGGTGTGATCCATCACTTTGAAAGCTTCATCCATTTGAGCAGTCTCCTTGCTTGTGGGTTAGCTCATGGTCAGTTTGATCACTGCCCGTGGTCGTAAGTTGATTGGCAGTGGATTCGACTGGGTGTGAACAATCACACCCTTCTCAAAATCCATCACCTTCTGCTTGGCATAGCGTGGCAGGCCGATGGTGTTCACCGTTTCCACAAAATCTGCCGGTGCAAACCAGGTCCTGAAGATATCCGCACCGGTTGGGTAGAGATAAGCTTCATTGGCGGCAACAAAGTCATTGCCCCCCACTGAGCCCCGGTACTCTTCCCAATCAATATCCGCAAAACGGAACCGGCCCTTGGGATCGGTACGCAAGGCTTCACCGTCCTGCCAACGCTGGTAGGCTTCTTTTACTGACTTGTGGCCAACCAGCCCATCAAAGAAGTCGGAGCCACAAAACGCATGGAGGCCACTGTAGGGCAGTGCTCCCAACGCATCATCCACCAGGCGACGGGCTTTGACGCCCTGGGCACGAACGTCAGTGGTCGTGCTGCTGAACTTGAAGTCATGGGTTTGCTGGGTGACACCGAACTCATCAAACAGGTTGTAGAGTATGGTGCTGCCATCGCCATCCAGAATTTCACCCTTGAGGGCACCCATGCGCAGAAATTCCAGCGTCACCTCATGGTTAGCATTCATCTTTTGCAACCGCTGGTTCACTACGGCCTGCACTCCTTGCATGGCATCCTCACTGCCAAACTGACGGACATTCTGCACTTCTGCCGCCAGAATGGTGCTGTCATGGGGAATATGGGGCACCACAAAGCTGAGCAACTGACGTTTATCGCCAATGGCCTGAGTGGCGGGTGCGCCACGCTCGGTAGAGGGCAGCAAGCGAAGTTCTCCGTTAATGCTCTCTACCACGACGGTTGTTGTATTGATGCCGCTCTCCTGAAAGAGTCCCAGTTGCCCAAGACGACCAGGCTTGTAGTCCATCTCATTGATGGTGGCGGTCAGACTGGTAAGGCTGAACGCATCGTCATTAAAAATATCCAGCATGTTATCGCTCCTTGATAACGGAAGTTTGTTAAGAGTGAGTTACAGAGGTAAAAATCAGGAAGGGTTATTCACTGCGCAGGATAATATCCAGCCCGGCCAGTTGATCTACAGCAGTCGCCTTTTGCTCATCGGTGATCCCGGCAGGCCAGATCAGCAAACTGTTCACCACTTCTGCCAGACGGGCGATAATCACACCGTCACCACCAGAGGCATCGGTCACCTTGCCTGCGTAGAGAATGCCTGCTGCGGTTTCAGTGCCATCTGCGGCGGCAGGGTCAAGAGGGCTGTAGATACCATTATCAGAAGCTCTGGCGACCACAGTACCAGGCTCCATCGTCAGGTTCGCAGCGAATGGCACCTGCTCACGGCTGATGCTGTTATTGCCTTCAGACACCAGAAATTCACCGGTAAGACCGATTCCGTTTTTACACTCATGGGTAAAGTCCTTTTGGTTGGGGGATATTATTAGACAGGGGTTAAGCGCGATTACGCCGACTGTAAATTGCCTGCGTATCTATGGCAGAAGTGGTGGGTGGCAGAGGTTCTTAATCTGGCCATAGCTGGCGAGCCGAGCCTTGACCTCATCTTCCGACAGTGCCGCTTTAAGAATTGCAGCGGTTTTTTCCGCATAACCAGCCTGACGACAAAGATCAGCAATAGCCACAGAATCAATTTGAGGTTGCGGCTCCATCGTCTGATTCTGTGGCGGAGTTGGCTCTGCCGGTTTTTTAGCTTGCTTGATACGTCCATAGCCATCTGGTGTATTACGGAACATGGAGAGATCAAAGCGGGCAGCGGCCTTCACCGGTTCATCAATTTGATCCACCAGGCCCATGTCCAGCGCTTCTTTGGCGGTGAACCAGGATTCAGACTCCATCAGAGCCTTCATATCCTCAAGGCTCTTGCCGGTTCTGCCCGTGTACGACACAGCAATACTGTCCGCGATCTTATCCATAATATCGGCGGTTTTGCGCATGGCTTCGGCATCGCCCTGTGCCCAGCCATAGGGGTTATGGATCATCATCATGGCATTTTCAGCGATGGTGACCGTATCGCCAGCCATGGCAATGACACTGGCAATGCTGGCCGCCAGCCCTTCAATGGTGACGTGGATATTGGCTTTATGCAGACGCAGGGCGTTATAGATGGCAATGCCTTCAAACACCATGCCACCCCGGCTGTTCAGGCGGACATTGATCTCTGAGGCATCCAGATTACGAATTTGATCCACTACACTTTGTGCCGAAACGCCGTACCAGTCATCAATATCATCAAAGATAAACAGCTCTGGTGTCTGGTTGGCTTCATTTTTAAAGGTGTACCACTGTCGGTTATGACTCATCCCTGTCATCCTTTTCTGGTTGATTGGTAGATTTGCTGTTTTCCGGATCACGGCCATCGCTGTCGTATCTCAGTGAGTGACTATCTGCCCGGCGATTATCGGCGGCGATTTCACCATCCATCTGCTCGCTGTCATAACCCAATTCGCTGACCACCTCTGAGCGGGACTTGAAGCCTGAGCGCACGGCCATTTTCTGCGCCTGCATATCCTGAACCGGATGCATATAGGGCCAGCCGTGGGCGATCCACTTCACCCGGCGATAGGCTCTTGGGTTATTGGCGTAGTCAGGGATGGCTACCGAACCATTGAGCACCGCCATATCCAGCCAGCGGTTCCAGACCGGCCGACAGAACTGAAAGATGATCTGGTTGTGCTGAATTTGTTGAATGCGACGACGGAACTCATTGATGATCAGGCGCAGTGCCCGGTCACTGACTCCCGCCATATCACCCGACAGTAGTTCATAAGGCAGGCCAATCCCGGCAGCAATGGCCATCAGCTGCTGTTTCATAAAATTGGGATAGTCTGCGGTAGTACCCGGTGGATTATTGAACTCGACCTCTTCACCCGGTGCCAGTTCTTGCATGGTTCCTGGTTCCATGGCCACCATCGGTAAACCACTGTCGCCAAACACCAGCGGCTTGCCGGTCAAAGGATCAATAGGGTCTTGTTCGGGAGAGGGCTTCTTGATAAAGCCGGTAAACAGGTTAGCGATCTCCTGCCGTAATAGAGTGGCATCATCAAATTTATCCAGATGATAGAGTCTGACTAATACCTGAGTCAGTAATGGCTGGCCTCTCAGTTGTCCCGGACGCAGGGATTCAAATATATGCAGAACATTCTCGGCCTTCACCCGCACCAGTCTGGTGCTGTCAAAAGCAAACTCGGCGGGATGCTCCCGGTGAAAGTAATAGGCAACTCGCTTACCCAGCTTGTTAAACTCAATCCCGGCCTTAATCACATGGCCATTATCCAGTGTTTCGTTATAGCTGATGGGGACAAACTCAGATTCCAGCACCTGCAGTTGCAGGGGAACGGATAAACCATCTTCCGGCCTGCGGGGACGAAGCCTGACAAAGCACTCGCCACCTTCAAACATGGCGCGGGTAATCAGCGATTGTTGACCGGTGAAACTCAGCAGACCATCAGTATCCGATTCATCCGACCATTGCAGAAACAGGTTTTGTAGCTGCTCCCGTAAACCATCGTCGTCCACCAGTGACTTGGGCGTAATGCCACGGCCAATCACATTGCTCACCAGCTTTTCCAAACCACTGCTGGCCCAGGGATCATTGCGGATGGCTGCCCGGGAGCGGTTAATCAGTTTGGACAGATCAGCAGTGAGCGCGGTATTTGGGGAAAGCCCTGGTGCATACCAGCTTTTGGTTCGTCGCCCTATACCGGCAGCGGTATAGGCTGAGTTTTTGAAACGACGAAACAGGTTGGTGAGCAATCCCATGCTCAAACTCCCTTCGATGAATAAATACCATACTGCTTCGGACGTTTTTGCTGCTTGACCAGTTCCCGCTCAATGGCCTGCAGCCGCCTTTCCATCTCAGCAAAGCTGCTGTATTCCACCCGGCGGCCTTCAAATTCCACAGTACGGGTCTCACGCAGCAGCACTGCCCGTTTCAGAACCTGGTATTCTGTCTCGGTAATCATGGAAGTTATCTCTGAAGGTAAGAACTGCGGGATGAACGACGGAGTGTTTTTGGCTTGTTGCTGGTTTCTTCTAATTCAGGATCAGGCGTATCTTCTGGTGCTGGTCGGCCTTTGGCGAGTAGCTCCAGATTAATGCCCCGGTGCTGCTGAAGAATACGGATCGCGGCCAGTGAGTATACCCGGCAATCCAGTGCTTCGTTCCGGCGGTTCTTGGCATCCCAGGTAAAGTAAGGGACACCGAGCCGGTATTTCTTGATCTTTTCTTCTGCGGTGGCCTGCTTGAAATAATCTTCATCAAAGCAGTCCTTGATCGGCCAGTGGCAGTAGCCTTGTCCAGGCTCCAATACCCGGTAGCGTTGATAGACCAACTCCTTGGCGGTATCGGTGCCAACCAGCGTCAAATAGATCCCTTTCTTGTTTTTGGTTTTGGGGAAGGTGGCGATAGGTTTGCCAGCCTGAGAGGAACCCTTAACCGGAATCGCCCAATCGGCTCCTTGCTTACGACAGAAGGCATACACTTCATCGGTGTAGTGGCCACCAGAGTCTATGCAGACCTGAGCCACATTTATTTTGGTGCCATCCTGACGGGTGTAGGTTTTATGGAGCATATCGGCCAGAGCATCCCAGATACCTTGTCGGGATAAGTCACCGTATAAACGGACATAATCAATTGACCAGCTTTCCTCACCAGAACCCCAGCCGGTTACTTCAAACTCAAAGCGATCATCCTGGACATCACAACCAACGGTCAGTATCTCCACCCACCACGGCACCTCTGCCAGGTAATGTTCCCGTCGCTGGTAGAGCAAACTATGCTCAACAGTCTCACCTTGTTCCGTCCAAGTCTCGCCAAGAACGGTATTGGTCCAGTCCTTGAACTGTACCGGGTTACTTTTGGCGGCGAGAAAGTCCTCCACTGCATTTTGCCAGCTGTACCAGCCATTAGGGCTATAAAGCGAACTCAGGTGGAATCCAGCGACCTTATTACTCTTTTCAGTTTCAGCCTGCCAATGGCCATTAGTGAGCAGTTTCGGTTTGTCTTTTTCGTAATGCTTATGACCACACTGCACACACTCAAACCGGGTGGTTGCCGGATCATGGTTATCAAAAATGATCTGAGCCCAGACGATTGGTTGGTAGTGTCCACAGCTATTGCAGGGAACCAGATAGCGTCGTTTATCACTGGCCTCATAAGCCGCTTCAATCTTGCTGGTTTCTGCAATATTGGGTGTGCTGACCATCAGGATTTTGCGGTTACGGCTAAAAGTGGCTGTTCGTTTAATGGCCAGATTGATCGGGCTGCCTTCGCCATCCACATCATCGTCGTAGGCATCCACTTCATCCATAAATAAAAATCGGGCAGGCATCGAGCGCAGGCCTGCTGCTGAATTGGCTCCGGTGAAGATCAGCACACCATTGGGAAACTCCTTGGTCAGCAGGGTATTTCCGCTATCCCGACTTCTTGGATCTTTTACTTTCTCCCGCAGATCCGGCATTTCATCGATCATCGGAGCGATCCGTTGCTTGGAGGTTCGCTTGGCCATATCCAGCGTGGGCAGCACATACATCATCGGACCCGGCGTATGGTCAATCACATAACCAAGCCAGTTATTGCCGCATTCGGTGCCGCCCACCTGGGCACCTTTCATAAACACCACTTGCTCGACAGGCGACGATGGTGACAGACAATCCATGATCTCTTTCAGATACGGTGTGCGGGAAGTTCGCCAACGGCCAGCTTCTTTGGTGGCTTTTGCCGGAAGAATCCGCTTCTGGTCAGCCCACTCGGAAACGGTCAGGCGGGTGTCCGGCCTCAGCCCTTTGAAGAAGCCTTCAAAATATGGGCTTTTGACTGACACGCTATCAACCATTTAAGCAACCTTTGAAGAAACCTAATAATAGGTCTATTATTTGATCTACTAATCAACCGTAAAAGGAGCTAGTTATGGCCTCAGTCCATCCTATTCTCGCTGATGTCAGTGCCGGGATATCCGAGCTCAAAAAAAACCCGATGGCCGTTCTGAAAGAAGCCAATGGTGAAACCGTGGCCATCCTGAATCGCAATCAGCCCGTGTTTTATGCAGTGCCAGCCCATGTTTATGAAGCTATGCTCGATGCTCTGGATGACCTGGAACTCGCAGCCATCGTCGAAGAACGCAAAAATGATGAGCGGATTCGGGTAAATATCGATGACCTATAAGTTGGATTTTTCTGCACTGGCGTGGAAAGAATGGCAGAAGCTTAACTCCACGGTCAGAGAGCAGTTCAAGGCCAAGTTGCGTAAACGCTTGGAGAACCCTAAAGTTTCCAAAGATAAACTGTCCGGCCAGAAAGACTGCTACAAAATCAAACTGCGAAATTCGGGCTATCGGTTGGTTTATCAGGTCTTGGACGACGTTGTTGTAGTATTTATGATCAGTGTCGGTAAACGAGAGCGAAGCGAAGCCTATAAAGCCGCTCAAAAACGACTACGGTAAAGCCGCTCAAAAACGACTACGGTAAAGCCGCTCAAAAACGACTACGGTAAAGCCATAGCATTAAGTATCGCTTCCAACTCCTCTTGAAGTAGCTCCCCCACTTTTCTTGGGTCATCCTCCGCCGCCAGCACATCCGCCATTCGATCAGGAATAGCCAGCAGTTCATCCCGAACAATCCGCCCCGCTTTGAACGCATCCTGCTTTACCTTGGCGGCATCGGTCAGGGTGCCGCTTTTTTCCTCATACTCCAGCTTGGCCATCTTTGCTTTGAACGCCTCCCGCATAGTGCAGGCAGTGACAAAGTCAACGGCTCCCGGTTGTGTCGGTGCAAGATCGGTGGATTGATCGGAACGGATCAACGTCACCGGGTCACTATTGGCTTTCATGGCCTGCTCAGCCTGCACCAAATCCACCTTGCCATTTTTCAGTTTCACAATGCCCTTTTTGATCAGTTTGGTGACATAGCTCTTGGTAAAGCCCTGCTGTCTGGCAAATTCCGCTTGTGAAATCAGCGCCATGGGAAGTCATACCTACAGCCATCTCATTCAATATGGACATTTGTCTTAAATTTTCTCGAATTATCGTGGCCATCCCCTATAGAGCTACTGCGACAACAAAAAATGAATCAATAAAGGATGTAGTTATGAATGAAATTGCCACGTTAAATGATGCGGTGCGAAAGTCACTGGTGAATCTGGAAGTGAAGAACAGTCTTTCCCTCATCAACTGCCGGTTTGAAATAGTGATGACCGCCAACCTGCAAAACACCATTGAGAACAAAGTCGGTTTGTTGAAAGCCGTTGCCGAGTTTAACCACTTCAATGAGCAGAATGATCCGTATGGTGAACACGACTGTTTCCGCTTCAAGTTTGAAGATGAATGGATCATTGCCATGTTTGATTATTACGCCCCGGATATGGAACACGGTTCGGAAGATGCCTCGGATTTAACCAAAACCATCCGGGTTCTGACCATTATGCTGGCCATCGATTATTAATAACGGAGAAAAACAACCATGAATAATGAAGCACAATTAATCACCCATTACTATTTCTGTACTGGCGTTATTGATGGATTAAGCGACCAGGCCCGCACACCAGCAGAATTATTTGGTGATGGAGAACTGGAGCTGATTCATAACCTTTGCCGTTATAGCCAGATCATCAGCGAGATCGAACATTTCAAAAATGATGAGGAAGGCTTTCCCGGAGTATTTGATTATGAAATCTCTGAAACGCTGGCGGCTCAACTCTGGATTGCCTTGTGTGAGCAGAACCCGGAATTTGAGCCCTGGGATTTCCCGGATGAAAAACAGTTCAGAAAACTGGTAGAGCAGCTGATTGATGACTGGCTTCAGCAGCGCTTTCCCAGAGAATTAACGATTCAGCAATGGCTTGAAAAGCGACAATAACTCAACCGCCAAGGACGGCACTGGTTTGAATAAAAAGTATACCTGCTGCACCATTTTTGAAACTAAATTTTCTTATTAATTTTCAGCTGGTTAATGCCAAAAAGTATACCAAGGGTATACCTCGTTTTCAGACCTGTCACTAACGCAAATCCGCGCCCCCTCGCACCCGCAAAAAGTTAAACATTGCAGGGACCCACGTTGTTTTTGAGTTGACAGTTTGAAAGCCATTACCTACTGGAAAAATCATCATTAAATCAATCAACTATAAAGGAGTATTAAACCAGAAAAACAGTTGAGATATACGGCAGTTCACCCATAGTTAAAGTGTGACATCAATAAACAACTCAAAGGAGATACATCATGACTAATAATAAAAACACTGCAAAAACCACAGCTAAAAACAATGCAAAAGGAGATAAAACCATGGCTAATAAAAACACTGACAAGAAAAGCAAAAAGTCCGATTCTGAAAAATTTGCTGAACTGGCAAACATCCGTGTACCCAAAGCCCTGCGGGTATTGAAGTCCATCTCATCATTGGCCAACGATGACAAATATGAGTACACCGATGCTCAATCAACTGCCATTATCAGCGCATTGAAATCCGCTGTTGATGACCTGTCCGAATGCTTTAAAAACGGAGGCAAAAAGGACGAGGAGACATTCCGCATTTAATCCCGGATTCAACCCCTCACAAAGCAGGCAACGATGCCTGCTTTTTGTGAGTTTGATGATTATTCATGCACTATTGGAACATCACCAGGCACCGGTAAATCGTCACCATGCGACGTTTCCAATATTGATCGTGTAACCTATTGCAATGATCAAATGACCCGCCAGATCGACGTAGAACCGATCCTGTATGATGCTCAATCCGTACCCACATATTGGAATG
This sequence comes from Endozoicomonas sp. ALE010, assembly GCF_049310165.1. Classification (NCBI taxonomy): domain Bacteria; kingdom Pseudomonadati; phylum Pseudomonadota; class Gammaproteobacteria; order Oceanospirillales; family Endozoicomonadaceae; genus Endozoicomonas; species Endozoicomonas sp. ALE010. Next base: position 8,969 of record NZ_JBLYNV010000052.1, read on the forward strand.
AACAGGTCAACCGATCAAATGAATGCTTACTCAGGATCGACTGAGCAGGCATGCCGACCCGTCCCGGTTTGCGGGTCATGATCCATTCATCCGATTTATTCATGGCATGAATCAAGGCAGGCGACGTGGTAACGGTATTCACCTTGTAGCCCTGTTTCCGGTACAACTCGCAGATATAGCAGCGCAACTGAAAGCCAATCCCCAGCCCCTGATAATCGGGCAATACCACCGTTCTGTGCAGTCGCTTCAGCTTCTTATTGCTCGGATGAGGAAAGTGTAAGACGCTGCACCAACCCACCGGCTCACCATTGATCTCGGCAATGTACTTATGGGCTGATCGGTTGTGAACACTGCTCAGATAGTGAAATGGCCTAAATAATGGCCACTCTGACTGGTCGGCTCTGCGGACATCGATACGGATTTCAGGTCGTCGAAGACGCCTCCGTTTGAAGGTATGCTTGTTGCAGTCGTAAACCCAATCCGGTTGTAGCCATTCGACAATATCGTAATGGCAGCTGACCGCAATAAACTGCTTATCCTCCTTGCGGATAAACTTCTGGATAGCGGCACTGCCGATCTTGGCCACCTGCCGATCCACGACAGAGGTAAATTCGTCGTAGATTACCGGCTTATCAGATTCCAGGATCAGCCTGGCAAGTTCTGCCCGCATCTTCTGGCCATTGGAGAGCACAGAAAACGGCTTCAACCAGTCCGGGGGAGAAGAAAACCCTACCTTGCTCAATGATTCCGTAATCTGCTTGGCACTCAGGTCTTCGCTGAAATCGTCCACTACGGAGCGGTCTGACCACTGGTAACCGGAGAATAGTTCAAAGTCCTTGAATACTTCTCTGGCAATGGTCGTCTTGCCAGAACCACTGGCACCAACAATCAGGCCAATATTCCAGGGCTTGTCCTCAATGGGAATATCTACGTCGAACTCTTTCTTCACCGACTGCATATCAATATCAAACATCCCCTTGACCTTCTCAGTGCGAAAGGAAGGCTTGATAGCGGACTCCACTACAAACTTTGAACGCGGCATTTCAGTCCCTTTTGTGTCAGTTCGTCGTAGATTTCCTGCTGATGGGCTTCGTTGTCACACTCCACCAGGATATTGAAAATTTCGGTGTATTCCTCGCCATTGGGTTTCTGTTCGGGTTCAGGGGCAGGATCATCAAAGAGCGTTACCATGAAATCGTCTTTGAAGCCGAGCAGATTCAGATCAAAGTCTTCAGCTTGCAGGGCTTCCACTTCCCGGGATAGTACGTCCATATCCCATGAGCTATTCAGGGCTATGGAATTATCCGCTATGACGTAGGCCTTCTTCTGGGCTTCCGACAGTCCGGCCAAGACAATGCAGGGAACGGTTTTCAGGTTCAATTTCTTTGCTGCCATCAAACGTCCATGGCCAGCAATAATCCCGTTTTCTTCGTCAATCAACACAGGATTGGTAAAGCCAAACTCTTTGATAGACGAACAAATCTGGATAATCTGCTCTTCATCGTGAACCCTGGAATTGTTCACATAAGGGATCAGGTCGCTGACTTTACGATCCACCATTTTGTATTTCTTTGCTGCCATCCTTAGCGCCTTATCTTGTCTGCCACCTTCTCAATGCCCCGGCTGGCAATGTAACCACCAAGGCCAATCTGAACGATAGAGAACAGCTTGAGTTCCACCGCTTCTGATAAATCCGGTGCTGACCAGCCAAGCCACCGAGCAACAATCAGGGCAGTAAATACCAGCATTACAATGGGACGCCATGACCGCTGTAACCAACCATCACCCTGAGCTTCTACCTTGATAACACCGGCACGTTGAGCCAGTTCATCCAGCTCACCTTTGACCGCCATATCCACCAGTTGGTTTTTCGCCTGGGCAGCTTTTTCAGGGTCAGGAATGATGCGCTCAATCACCTTACCCAGTAGAGGAATTGCAGCAGTCCAGCTCATTCGATGGTCTCCAACCAGTGCTCAACCACAAAGTTTGGGCAGGTTTTGTAGGGAGTGAAATAGTAATGACCAACCACTTGAGCCTTTGGATAACGCAGCTGCAGGGATTCAACCAGCATTTCCAGCATCAGCCATTGTGCAGCAGTGAAGTTGTCTTCTGGCTTTCCCTGTCGATCAATACCTCCAACCAGACAGATACCCATAGACTCACGGTTATGACCTCGAACATGAGCCCCCTGAACCTGAGCATCTCTGCCATGCTGAATCTTGCCACTTCGCTCAATAATCCAGTGATACCCGATATCTGACCAACCATTGTCTTCCACATGCCAGCGCCGGATATCGTCTGCGGTGACTTCCTGATCTGCCCGGGTAGCTGAACAATGGATCACGATGTAATTGGTTTCCGTCCTTGGAATCATCGCTTCATTTCCTGAAGAAGAAGGCAACCAGGCCAATCAGTGCAGACACGACCAACCAGCCAAGTCGTTCAATACCGGCCAGCAGAACACCACGAGAACTACCCTGAAGCTCCAAGGCCCTGATCCGGGCTTCCATCTCACTCAGCCTGGAATCCAGCTGATTCATGTTGTCGTTCTGATGAGAAATACGTTCTTCAATGCGAGCAAGCTGGGATACTGCCTCGCTCAGTTTGTCCAGCTTCACATCAATGCGATCCAGACGATCGGAGAGGTCAGTCATAAGTGCGTCCTGCACAGGGAGAAAATTGGGGCAATAAAAAACCCCACGCCATTTCTGGGTGAGGCTTTTGATTGTTCTAACAAGCTACCTCATTTTGTAATCATTAGCAAATATTGATCACGAACCAATCAATGAGTACATAGCCTGGGCTGTACCTCTGTTTTAATGCTCTCTAGTCCATACCGGTATAAATATCAAAATCAAACAGAATGTCCTCATTTTCGTCAAAGGTGAGTTCTTCCCAAGTTTCATACTTTCCTCGAAATAGAAGATCATCAGGTGACCAGCTATCCCACACTGGTGTTTCTGACCAATACCCCCACTTTTCAAAAAAAACATCAACCAAAACTCGCACATCAGACAATTTTGAAGCTTCGCTAATGAATATGCTGTCTTGATATTTGAGGTAGAAATCTTTCCCTAAAATGGGTGGATATTTACTTTCAGAAGCATGGTCGAATAGAAAATCAGCAATGCCGCTGCTTCTTTCCAGTTTGCTAAATCCGTACTGCAATAGCCAAGGTTCGACTGGCTCGGCCATTGCCTGAGTGTACCTGATAATAACGGAGTCTCTGATGACTTGCTGTGATCTATTAGCGCACTGGAACATATGACGCCAATGACAGAAACCAATACCTGCAGGAATAGTGTCGAGAGCTTGAGTGTGGCTAATACCCTGTTCTTTGCAGCTTTTCTTGGCTTGGTTTTTAGTTGTCTTAATTAGCTTCTTGGAGACAAAGCGGAAGTTGTGCATGATTTCTCTTCCAAATATTGCAACTAAGGTACCCACTTCCCGCCACAAATCCAAAAGAGAATAGTGAAATATTTTTTGTGCTGCCGTCCGGTGAGGGTTTGCCAAGGTGGGTAGCAGGCTTCGACAAGCCGACCCACATACTAACTAATCATGGTATTGATTTGCAAACGCCAATTAACTGCAAATCTATTCATTTTCCTCTATTTGCTCTTTACCATACTTGAGTCGCTTTATAGTCTCAGAAACTGGAATTAGCGCAGCCCTGTCTAAATGCTCATCACAAAACGTCCAGTAGTATTGATGCCAAGATAAGAAGTCACGCTTCCAGTTCTGTCGATGAATTTTACAGCGTTTGATGATCAGGTTAACCGGGTACAGGTGCCGCTCATTGACAGAATAACTGCGATAATCCAGCACGGTATAAGCGACCAAATCTCGAACCTTGTCACGAGTTGCCTGCCGGATATTTTTTTCCATACCATCCAGGCGAGTCATTACGTCCTGTTCAAGCCATTGGAAGAACCTCGATTGTTCAGGAAGAGTATGCTCAGTTCTTGGTCCATATGCCCATTTCGCCCAGGAGGAATAGGGTTCTTCAAGATTTTCCACAGTGGCGATCACCATGCCTGCTTCCACTGCATTACAGACTTGCTGATTATTGTCCGGCTTTTTCAACTGACTTTCCTCCAAAAAATCTCTTGGGTTGATGCCGGTGCTTTTACCAGTCAAATACACTGCATAGGCGTCGTGAATAGCCTGTCTTGCTGAGTAGAATTTCATGCTAATTCTCCATATCGGGCAATGAGCACAGCATCAGCACGACCATTGTCTTTTTTTCGATGAACGTCAGCCTCTGGATAGAGGTCTAACACTTTTCCCCGGGATGCATCCTTGTGAGCTCCCATAAGTCCAGCAGAGCGTTTCCAGCGTTGGGGAGTCACATACGTCAGGGCAAAACCCATTAAACTGACAGCGGCTTCTACAGCACCATACGAACGGCCAAAGTTAAACATGGAGACTACTCCCTGCCCTGGCCTTGCTCCTACCTTTTCCAGATAAACCATCTCTACCTGATGCCGGGTATAGCCACCAAATATTTTCATCAGGCCAAAGCCGTTGACTTTCCGCTTGCTTCCTTCCGGAGAGGTGGGCATATCTTCCAGTCTGATTAATTCCTTGTTTTTGCTATCCAGAACCGCAATACCTCCCGTCAGCCCTGGATCTATTCCTATTATTATTTTCATTACTTTGCTTTCTCTGTCTTTTAATCTTTTTCTCCCGGAGAATCTTTCCGTATTACTGTGTCTGACCTTCATGCTTCCCTGCCTCATTCTCCCACTGGATATATATATATCCAGTGTGGGGAAGGTGAGGTGGCGGCTAAAGGCATCCGCTACGGTTAATCACCTGAAAAATAAGAAGTTTTGAGGAAAAGAGAGGAGCCTCAATATAAAGAATCCTCATAAGTTATTAAGAAAGGAGGCAATTGACTGTTTTTTAAACAGTACATTACCTCACCCGAGCCCTTTATTTTTTCTCTGAAATCACAGACTGACCTTTTTCAGAAATAGAGATAAACGGCGCATCCATCATCAAAAACTCACACTCTACCAAGGCATCAAATGTGCGAGACCAGTTCTTGCTGGATATGAAACCCTCCCGAAAACAGGCATCACGCAAATTCCTTGTTTCGATCCTGGCAAGGCCGGGACTTCTGTCGGCTCTAACCAGTGTCGCTTTTGCTTCACCAATCAATCTTTCCAGTGTTTGGATGACCCGCTTTTGCTTTTCCCCGATCCGAATTTCTGCCTGTAACCGGCCTTGCTCTCGAATATGTTCGCGGTTCTCTTGCTGCTTGATCTTCAGTGCATTGGCTTTATCCAGGTATTGCAGAACACAGCTGTATTGCGGCTCGCCTTCTTCGTCATTGAAGGGCAGACGCACAGAGCCAAACTGAAAGTTCATTTCATCCGGCTCATCAGCGTCCTTCATTTTTTTGGGGGTAATCTTGATTTCATCGTCTGCTTTAACCACCGCATACTCGGCATCCAGCGCACCTTTGAGCGCACTGTTACCCCGGGCGCGATCTTTCGAGCCCACGCCGGTATGATGGACGATCAGTACATTGCAGCGATATTTTGAACGCAGATACTCATCAATGTGACCAATAAAGGTGCTCATTTCCCGAGTTGAATTTTCATCCGCAGGCCCGAAGTTTCTTGCCAGGGTATCAATGACAATCATGGAAGGCGTAACACCTCCAGTATCACTGACTATTTTTTCAATGCTGTCACTGACCGCCCGGGCACTGGCCAGACTGGTCAACGCAGCGGAACACTGACTGATATACAGCGGCACATTGCGCAGGTTGTAGCCATAAAAGCTCTGCCAGGCCATAAAGCGACGGGAGAGGCCATTGAAGCCTTCCCCGGCAATGTAAAAGACAGGCCCCGATTGCTTGACAGGTTTGCCATGCCAGTCCTTGCCTGTCGCCACACAGCAAGCAAGATCAATGGCTGAGAAGGATTTCCCACAACCTGGTTCTCCAAACATCAGGGAAAGGCTGTCCATTTCCAGAAAGCCCTTGATCAGCCAGTTAATTGGTTTCACGCCTTTAACCAGTTCCTCTATATGGCTAAAAGCGAACTCTGGCTTACTGCTGGGCAGTGGCTCAATAAGAATGGAGGAACCAGGGTTATTGTTGTTATGGGTGCGGGAAATGCTGGCAATGGTGGTATTCAGCTCAGCATCAGACAACGGTGGATTATTAGACTGGTTCCATTGATCCAGAATGGCTTTGACTTCTCTGAGTGAAGAATTCTGCCGGAGCAACTGGCCAGCCATACTCGCTGCTGCATTATTTCTCCCCTGTCCTTCTGCCAGATTACTTCCGTCGTGTGGTAATGGGTATTGATCCGTGGAGAACCCCAGGTCACCCGTTGGCTTCTGCAGCCTGCCCATTGAAGCCATTGATGGTGGCAATATCCACAGGCATCAGCATGGGCAGATCGTGCAGATCACTGATATCCATATACCCGTCCGTTTCCCATTGATAGAGTGTACCGTCTGCATGGGTACTGCCGGGCGCTACTACATAACCACCAATGCCGCGCAGATCGATCTTGTTTTTTCTGACTGAGTTATGAACGGGATAGTCCGGGTTGACCCGAAAGTAGTAGTGCTTGCCTTTACTGGTGGTTGCTCGCAATGGCGTCCGGGTAATGGCACCTTCTTCAATAAACTGCACCGCTTCTTTACTGTCCGCATCCACGACCACCACACCGTATCCGGTAATGATCGCCCAATTGGTATGTGGGTAGAGGTTGGTCCAGTTATCAATGGTGCTGTCGTCCGGTGCTTTATCCTGATACTGCTTCCAGCGAAACCGGGGAGCTTTTGGCCATTCGACGTTTGCTTTCTCTTTATCTCCTGAACAGCGACCGTCTACAAACCATGCAGGCGGTTCTTCAAATGGGGAACCGAGTGGCACAATAGAGAGACCGGCTTCATTCAGCTTCCACGCTTCCGTGGTGGTATTGGGAAGTGTCACATCCATATTATTGTCCTTGTGGCGATGTCCATTTTTCAGAGACAAAAGCGTCCCTGCCCGTGATCGGGTTAGTTTTTTAAAATGGGTAGAGCGTTGCGGCGGGTAGTCCATTATCGTCGTTTCATGGTCGCCTCCTGCGATTCAGACGAATAACGCCCTAAATATGTACCACCATGATACTTTAATAACAAGTACAATTGTATTATTTTGATGGTGTATCTTTTTGGTGTTGTACGGTTTAATAGAGTCATGGACATACAAGAAATAAGACGCCACAACGCCCGCTTGCTGGCCGAGAAAGGAAAAACACTGGCCAACTTTGCGGAAGTGATCGGACGCCCCGCCACTCAGGTCAGCCGGTTTATGGGCAAGAACCCGACACGCAGCATCGGCTCCAAAATTGCCCGGGAAATTGAATACGGCTTCAATAAGCCCCACGGCTGGCTGGATATCTACCACGAGACCGCCAACGACTCCCGCCAACTGAAAACCCATGGCAACCTGCTAGTCTCGGGCTATGACATTGAAGGCACCCGGAGCATTCCGGTCATTTCCTGGGTACAGGCGGGTGACTTTAACGACAATGGCAGACTGTACGCCCCAGTGGATGACACCACCGAATACACCGCCTATCACGGCCGGATCAGCAATGGTGCCTATGCTTTGATTGTTCAGGGTGACTCGATGGTCAGCCCATATCCTGGGCAAATGAGTTTTCTTCCGGGCAGCCGGGTGGTGATTGATCCCGCCCTGGAACCACAACCCGGGCAGTACGTGGTCGTTCGCCTGCCGGGAACCGATGATGTCACCTTAAAACAATTGGTGCGGGATAATGGCCAACTGTTCCTCAAACCACTGAACCCGCAATACACGACCATGCCATTCCCGGAAGACGGTCATATTTGCGGTGTCGTGGTCAGCATCAATACCAAGCTCAGTTGATACATTTCTCAATTTATCTTCCCCCCCCTCTTAGCCAGAAGGGGGTTTTGTATCAAAAAATACCTTTCCCAACTCACTGATCTTATTTCGCATTTTCATTATTTTTATAAGATGTATCTTTTTGGTATTGACATACAGATCAGTTAAGGAACATATTTGATAGCAGATGGCTGAACGGATGTACGCCATCGATTCAACAGACGAACTCACCCTGACACTGAAAAACAGGCCACTGATGCCTGCCGGGTTCGTTCGCCCTGAAGAAAGCCAATAACAAAAAGGATGACACTCTATGAAAGAAAACCCCTCCACTGCCTCGCCCCTCCCACTGGACCAACTGGCTCATGAACTGGAAGTTGCCAAACAGGCAGAAAACCAGGCCAGAGAGCAGCGCATGGCTATTGAGCAGCAGCTCTGCAAGCTGGTTGGCACTAAAGAAGAAGGCAGTTTTTCGGTCAAAGGCGATTACTACAAGGTGACCACCGTCGCCGGAATGAGCCGTGTCGTGGATTCAGAAAAATGGGCGGCCGTTCGACAACAACTGCCTGCGGATATCGCCCAATCGGTGATCCGTAGCAAACTGGAAGTTAACACCCGGCAATTGAAAAGCCTGCAACAACTGAATCCCGCCCACTACCAGCTGGTCTCCCAGGCCATTACTACCAAACCAAAGAAAGTCAGCGTCAAGTTTGAACGGCTGGAGGTTCAGTAATGGCTATTTCACTGGAATCCATCAGCCGCTCTACCGGCATCAAGGCTCCCCGGATTGTGGTTCATGGTGGCCCAGGGCTTGGTAAAACCACCCTGGCCGCCGGTGCACCGAACCCGATCTTTATCTGTACCGAAGATGGTTTGGGCAAACTGGAAGTCGACGCCTTCCCCATGATGCAGTCATTCCAGGATGTTCTGGATGCCATCACGGTTCTTTACTCATCCGACCATCACTATCAGACGCTGGTGATCGACAGTCTGGACCATCTGGAACCGATGATCTGGCAGCACCTGTGCGATACGTATGTTGGCTCAAAGGGCGAACGGTACCAGGCCATTGAAGACTTTGGTTATGGACGAGGCTTTCTGGAGGCGCTGAATCTCTGGCGCCAACTGCTGGATGGACTGGAAGCCCTGCGTAACGAAAAGGTATGGCCTTTATTCTGATCGCCCATTCCGAGATCAAACGGTTTGAGAGCCCGACCACCGACAGTTATGACCGGTACCAGATCAAGCTGCACAAACGGGCTTCTGAACTGGTGCAGGAAACCGTGGACTGCATCTTGTTCGCTGATTACAAGACCGTCATCGAAAAAGAAGAAGCCGGTTTCAATAAAACCAAAACCCGGGGTATCAGCACCGGCCAGCGTTACCTCTATACCGAAGCCAAACCTGGCTTTATCGCCAAGAATCGCTATGGACTGCCAGCAGAACTCCCCCTGGACTGACAGGCTTTCAGCGACGCTATGACCTCAAGCCACTGAATAAGGAGATTGAAATGGCACAGTTAGGTTTTAATGCAGACGACTACGATCCAACGGATGAGTTTGAGCCCCTGCCGCCCGGTGAATACCTGACCATGATCACTGAGGCCTCCCTGGATAATACCAAGTCCGGTGGCCAGATGGTGAAGCTCACCTACACGTAATGGAAGGCCAGTTTGAAGGCCGCAAGCTCTGGTCTCAGCACAATATCGTCAACAGCAGCCCAAAAGCGGAGGAGATTGGCAGGAAAGAGATCAGCCGTATTGCCCATGCGGTTGGCCAGCCCCGGATTAACGACACCGAACAGCTGTTACAGCAGGTGATCCGAATCGCTGTTGTGTTGAAACAAGACCCGGGCTTTGGTCCAAAGAATGAAGTCAAGAAGTGGATCAGTGCCGGTGGTCAAACCATGCAGAGCGCACCTGCACCTCAGCAGCAGACACCTGCCCACAATCCGGCACCTGCCCAACAACTACCCCATCCGGCGACTCAGTACGCAGCACCGCCCTGGGGGCAGAAGTAACTCGTCATTAGTACCAAGGGGGCTTTGCCCCCTTCATTCAGGGAATGAAATTTATGTTTTTTAATTCTACGGGCACCTCCGCCCGGAAGCTCGATAGAGCAAGATTTACCAAACGACGACCTTCCAAAACAGAGAGAAAGCGAAAACGCAAAGCCCAGCGAATGGCCCGACGGTTAAACAAAAAGCAGAAATAGGCTCAGAGCCAGGGAAGGTGAAGCATTGTGAAAATCCCCGAACCCAACAAAACGACCATCAAAGCGATTATCCGGCATTATGAGGACAACCAGGGTGGTGCATTCCGGGCGCATCTGGGCGGTTCAATTATTGGTCGCCCCTGTGACCGGGCGCTCTGGTATACCTTTCGCTGGTGTACTGATGTGAAGCATGGAGGCCAACTGCTGCGACTGTTCCAAACGGGTCATCTGGCAGAAGAACGGTTTGTTGCTGATCTGCGTAATGTGGGCATCAAAGTCTTTGAAACCGATCCAGCCACTGGTAAACAGTTCAGAATCTCGGCCTGCAACGGGCATTTTGGTGGTTCATTTGATGGTGTGGGCCAGGGCTTTATTGAAGCCCCCAGGACCTGGCACCTGATTGAGATGAAAACCCACAATGAAAAGTCCTTCAATAACCTGGTTAAAAAAGGTGTAGAGGAAGCCAAGCCAGAACACTTTATACAGATGCAGGTGTATATGTACCTGGCAAACCCTCAGCTGACCCGAGCCTTCTATATCGCCGTGAACAAAAATACGGATGAGCTGTATGGTGAGCGGGTTCGGCTTGATCCTGTTATTGGCAAAGCAGCCATTGAGAAAGCGGAATGCATTATTGCCAGCGACCGTCCTCTGAGCAAAATCAGTGAAGACCCCAGCTGGTACCTCTGCAAATTTTGCGACCATCAGGCCATCTGCCACGGACAAAAAGCCCCTGCGGTTAATTGTCGTACCTGCCTGCACAGCACACCCGTTGAAGATGGCCAGTGGCACTGCGCCCGTCATGATATGGAAATCCCGGAATCGGTTCAGATGTCAGGTTGTGAACTCCACCTCTATAACCCTTACCTCTTAGAGCAATTTGCTGAGCCCATTGATAGCGATGAGTTTTGGATACGTTATCGCCTGAAATCAACGGGCGAGGAATTCATAACTGGCACAGATAAAGGCCAGCTCTCCTCTCAGGAAATTCAGGCAGTAGAAGACAAGCGCCTGCTGACGGATGAAAAGCTGGCAGGACTGAAAACCCAGTTCGATGGAACGATTGAAAATAATCAATGAGAAGGAAAATGAGCTATGGATCATTCAAAACGCTATCGCTTCATACCAGCCAGCACACCGCCTGCGGCAGATCAAATTGACCTGATCGGCCTCAATTCAGAAAGTGGACTCTGTATCACGGATTATCAGCAAGGTAATTTCTACCCCCGGGTTACCCACTACCTGATCGAAGATACAGCACCGTTTGAGCAATATGCTCAAGCCGCTTGCGATGAAACCATCAACGACCTGGAAAAACAGTTAGAACAGTTTCAGAACCAAACCATCCAACTCCGGGACTTGTTCGCCATTGCCGCCCTGATGGCTGAGTTTACCTGTAACCGTGGCAGCGCCATTGAACCGGCGGTGAATTTTGCTTACACCATTGCGGACAAAATGCTGATGGCCAGGGAAGCTGACGACAGAAAACCAACATCCGTCGACCGTAAAGCAACAGAACGAGTGGCCAATAAGATCATCAACCAGATGAAGGGCTTCGACAATGGCTTTTGAACTCCGCTGGTACCAGCAGGAGGCCATTGATGCGATCTATCAATATTTCAGTGCTTCTCAGGGTAACCCCTTGGTCTGCGTCAGTACCGGCGGCGGCAAGTCAGTGATCATCGCTGACTTTATCCATGGGGTTTTACAGCACTGGCCAGACCAGCGCTTCCTGATTCTCTCCCATGTGAAAGAGATCATTGAGCAGAACCATGAAAAAATTGTCGCCCAATGGCCAGAAGCACCAACGGGCATTTATTCTGCAGCTATGAACTCCCGCAACACTAACGCTCAGATACTGTTTGCCAGTATCCAGAGTATTCATAAACGAGCAGAACAGTTGGACCATTTTGACTTGCTCATTATTGATGAATGTCACCTGCTCAATAGTGAAAGCTCAGAGACGATGTACTCCCGCCTGATTGCAGGCCTGCGAGAGATCAACCCTACACTGAAAATAGTCGGCTTCACCGCCACCCCTTACCGGATGAAACAGGGCTTGCTCACAGAAGGCAAGAAGCCGCTCTTTGATGAAATTGTCTATGAGACAGACATCCAGCGACTAATTGACGATGGACTTCTATCTCCCCTGCGCTCCAAGGCTGGGAAAGACAAGATTAACCTTGATGGAGTCAGAACCCGGCAAGGTGATTACCTCACCAGCGATATGGAAGCCGCAGTCAACAAGAACGATGTCACCGAAAAGGCCGTGGCTGAAATAATCCAGTATGGTAAGGAGCGTAAGGCATGGCTTATCTTCTGCGTCACTGTCGTCCATGCTGAACAGGTTAAGGAACTTCTGACAGCTGAAGGCATCAAGGCCGAATGTATCACTGGAGAAACCCCAAAAGATGACCGGGCCCAGATACTGGCGGACTATAAAGCAGGCAAGATAAAAGCCCTCACCAGTCAAGGCGTCCTGACCACCGGCTTTGACGCACCTTTAACCGATATGATTGCCCTACTCCGCGCCACCAAATCACCCGGACTTTACGTGCAGATATTAGGCCGAGGTCTGCGGATCAGCTCAGACACTGGCAAGACTGACTGTCTGGTTCTGGATTATGGCGGCAATGTCGAACGGCATGGTCCCATCGACCGAATCACCGTTGACCATATAAAAGCAGGCAAAGGCAACGGAGAGCCGCCGGTTAAGGAATGCCCGGAATGTTTTGAGCTAATCCTTGCAGGCCTGCGGGTTTGCCCTGCCTGCAACTATGAATTTCCGGAACGGGAGAAGCATGAAGCAGAAGCTTCCACCGCCGCACTGTTGGCCAACCAGGTCAAACCAGAATGGCTGGAGGTGGATAAAGTTTTCTACAGCATCCATGAAAAGTTTGGCAAGCCCCCTTCCCTGCAGGTCACCTATCGCTGTGGCTTTGACACCATTCGGGAGTGGGTCTGCTTTCAGCATGGCGGTTATGCCCGGCAGAAAGCGGTCATGTGGTGGGTAAAACGACTGGAACATGCACCAGTCCCAGAACTCACGGTGGATGCTTATCAGCACTTGACTATACAGAATGATATGAAAGAGCCCTGTCGTATCGAGGTACTTCAAGAGGGCCGATGGCATCGCATAAAAAGCTTCGACTTCACCATAAAACCCGATACGCCCAGTGCCTGGAACCATAACCCTGAAGAAAGACCAAAGCCGACTCAGAACCGTGCCTGCCGGGATGGACGTTTTTGATACGGATATCAATTTTTAAACAGGAGAAAACCATGAATACCGAACTGATGCTCTTCGCCAAGTATGAAAAGCCCTACGTGCCACTGGAAGACGTTTGCCAGGAGTTCTTTGGCATGTGTGAAAAACGGGCGAAGCTGGCTGCAGCCTCTCAAAAGCTGCCGGTTCCGGTGGTGCGTACCATGAACAGCCAGAAATCGCCGTGGATGGTGAAAATTTCAGACCTGGCAGTTTATATTGACGCCCGGCATGAGCGATACCGGAAGACGTGGGAAAAGGTCCAAGGTGTTATTTAAGGGTGTTGCCGGTCAGTAATACCGGCATTACTTTTCCCGCTCTGGAATCACAACCACCTCAATATTATTTTCCCGGCATCGCTCAATCCTTGAACAAAACCAGCCCTTGCTCTCTTTAGCTGCCAAGCTCTATACATTCAAAGCTTCGACAAAATCCTGCCTTCCCAAAATACGAACAATCAAAACCCCATCGTCAAGCTCAGAGTAATAGACAGCATGCACTCCATACACACTACGCCGATAACCTTCACGAATATGACGGATAGCAGGATAATGATTTGGGTGACGCGCGAGTGAGTTCAGATGCGTTTCCAGGCCATCCAGATAACGACTGGCTTGCTCATACCCGAAGCAATCAAGACCAAACTCAAATATTCGCTCAATATCCTGTCCGGCCTCCACCGATAGATGGTACCTAGTCATGCTTGACTCTCCGGGCTAATACACGATCCCGGATATCATCTACTGTATCGTTGCTGATCCCGCTGTTTTCACCGGCAATAAGCGCACTCCGAAGCGATTCTGTCGCCTCCTGACGCCGCCTGGCCTGACGAATCAAGTCATTCACCACTTCACTTTTACTGCCATACTCGTCGCTCTCAACCTGAGCCTGCAACCATTGGTCATTGGGTGAGGTGAGGGTAATACTTTGCCTGGCCATGGGTCATCTCCTGCCTATCCATTGTGGTGCAATATTACACCAGATTAGCACAAATGTGACCATTGGCCAGATGTCTCAGGAATGAAAGCGAAAGGTGGGAACAGGTTCATGACATGCAACATTACTGCCGGTAGATCATCTTACCGGCAAAACCCGGCTATATTTATGATCCTTCCTATATAAATTTGACCTGAAGTTTTTTTCAGCTAGAATGTACCTAAAATGGTACAAACCAATGAAAGTGATTTCTGTTCGATTCTACGCCACACAATCGGGCCATGAACCAGTGCTTGACTGGCTAAAGGCTCTAACCCGCGAAGATCGCCGGACTGTGGGGCAAGATATCAAGACTGTTGAAATCGGCTGGCCTATTGGCATGCCGGTAGTTCGAAAGCTGGATAAGGGGCTTTGGGAAGTGCGCAGTGACCTGACAGGCGGCAGAATTGCCCGTGTACTGTTTACTGTCGCTGACGGTGAAATGGTGTTACTGCACGCCTTCATTAAGAAAAGCCAAAAGACCCCGGCCAGTGATCTTGAGTTGGCGAAGTTACGGCGCAACGACGTATTGAGAAAATAAAAGGAGGCAACAATGAGCAATCCTCACATCGGAAGCAACTTTGATGACTTCCTGGCAGAAGATGGCCTATTGGCCGAATGTCAGGCTGAAGCCATGAAACGGGTTATTGCCTGGCAGATTGATGAGTACCTGAAGAAAGAAGGTGTGAACAAATCCGCTTTTGCCAAACTGCTTGGAACCAGTCGCTCACAACTGGATCGGCTGCTTGATCCAGACAATACAAGTCTGAATCTCAGAACATTGTCCCACGCGGCCGAAGTGATGGGAAAACGATTGGAACTCAGGCTGGTATAGGCTGAACCCGGCATTAACGCTTGCTTTGTCGCAAGATTGGCCATTTAAAACGTATGAGTAACCGGTGCGCTGATCTTGCGAAAAGCGGGAGGAGTATTATTGTCCATAACGATAGGGCTATTAGCGATACAGCACAATAATATCTGCGCTGTGCTCAGCCCCTTTTACAATTCCCTGCTGCCAGCGAGAATTCAGACACTCATTTCTGGCCCAATAATTCTCTTCCATTGCCTTACAAACAGCCCAGTAATCCGGTGGATTCCGATGGATCAGGTGGGTATAACGGCGCAGGTTATCCCAGGTCTTATGACCACTACGAATGGCCACCTCCGGAATACTCATTTTCTGTTCAAAGAAGCGGGAAATGCCCTCATGGCGGAAAGAGTGAAACCGCAACTCCGGGAATCCCAGCGCCTTGGTTCGCTCTGAAAATTTGGTTGATATCGACTGCGCCTTGTAAGGAAAAATCCGGTCTTCACCTTTAATCCTGGGCTGCATGGCAATGATCTCTAGACAGACCGGGCACAATGGCACTTTCTGGTGATTGCCGTATTTCTTCTTGGGGTCTTTCCTGTCCCGGATAATGACCTCGCCGTTTTCCACATCCAGGTCGCTGTAGCGAATATTGCAAATCTCCCCTTCCCTAAATGCACTGTATATGCTGAATAACATCAGATGGTGGTAAGGTACTTTTGCCCTTGGGTTGTTGTACCCCTCCAGAAACTCTTTATAAAGCAGATACAGCTGATGCTCTGTTGGGCGCGTATCGTCTTCTTTCGACTTGCCCACCAGCTTCAGCTTCCAAAGCTCTTTCATCAGATCATCGGTAATAAACCGTCTGAAATACAGGCCAACCCGTTTTTGAAAATCCAAAGCACGACGCAACACAGATACATAAAGATGGTTGGTGGCAGGCGTTACTTTTTCTAATCGCTCATCCAGAAGATCAATCAACATATCTCCAGTAATTTCTTTTGAGCGTTTCTCAGTTAACCAGCATTTTTGCCAGAATTTGATGGCCTGCATATCCCGATAACTGATTCGGCTCTTTTTCGGAGGCGATTCCATTTTCCGGCAATACGCTTCCAGATACTGATTCAAAGTAATATCGCCTGACCTGGATTTAGCAGACTCATATCGAAGGCTGTCCTGCTCGGCATTTAACGACTGTTCCTGCATTTCTTCTTCAACGGCTTTTGCCCAGGCTCTGCCTGATGCTTTATCTGGGAAAGTCAGGCTCTCCGTAGCGGAAAAGTGTTTCTTGCGAACAGTCACCACATAACGATAAACATTACCGCTTTTCCGCTTCCTTTTTTGGCAGGAAATAGTCATACAACAATATCCCTATGTATCAAATTATTATTTTCAGGTTGCAATTTAGGTTACAAATAACGTCTTTATATGATACTAAATGATACTTAATCGTTATAAAAGGGATATTTAAAGACGACAAGAATCAATAAGTTACATAATATACAACTACTGACTCATGATATGTGGTACGAATTTCATTCGGACAATTTTGACAATGAAATCAATGAGTAAGACTGATTGAAAATTTTTTAGGTTACAATTTGATTGTAACCTGAGCCTCAAAAACGGTACCAAACCGTACCTTTGCTGCAATTTGTGGTGAATGTTATACGGGAAAATGGTGCCGTTTTTTTGTATCTTTTTGGTACAGCTTGGTTTTCCCACAACCATCGAATAAACTCCCACCTCAACCACTGCATAAGAAGTGCTTTCAAACCATGAAAACCCGCGACCTGCTCAAACTGCCTGACCTCAAACTGGCCCAGGCCATCAGCACCATGAAAGGCAAGGAATGCGAGAAACACGCCAGGAACTACACCAAAATTCTGGGCATAGAATTTGAAAAAGCGATTATGCACGCCACCCACGCCGCCATGTTCAGCCAGAGTGACGAACCGGTCAAACTGCGCACCTATAAAGCCATAGTGGATCTGGTGGATAGCGATACTGAATACGGCGAAAGGGAAGCAGCGATTCTTGCTGCCCTGCTGTTAGCCCATATCAGTAAGAAAATGAATCGGGTGCAGTCACTTGTTTCTCAAACGCAACCATTCACCATGTTGTGAAATTCAAACACTAACTATGAGTTCAAAGAAACCACCCTATACGCCACTGCAAGGCCACTACCTGTCGTTTATTTACTACTACACGAAGATCAACGGCATGCCACCAGCAGAAAAGGATTTGCAGCGGTATTTTCAGGTTACCCCACCCACCGTGCATCAAATGGTGGTGAAACTGCACCAGCTTGGCCTGATTAGTCGGGTACCTGGACAAGCCCGGACAATGAAGGTGGAGCTACCTGTTGAAGAGTTGCCCTTTCTTGTTTAAATAATCCGTTGGTTGCGAAATTAGCTCAGAACCTGTTCATACCCAAAGTGGACAGCTTTTCCCTTTCCCTTCGCAAATGCACGACTACCACCAAACACCTTACCTGCGTACAATGACTGATTACCCAAAACTCCACCTCTGAGCTATCTGGTCCCATGCTTCCCAAAGTCAATAAAAGACGGCGGTAAAATCCACGGGCGGTAGCGTCGATTCATATCATCTTCTGTAAAGCTCCCTATGGCGATTAAAAAATCTGAACTGTACTCATCTCTCTGGGCCAGCTGCGACGAGCTGCGGGGCGGGATGGATGCCAGCCAGTACAAAGACTATGTGCTGGTGATGCTCTTTGTGAAATACATCAGCGATAAATTTGTCGGCCAGTTCAGCCCGCCGGTGAAAATCCCGACAGGTGCCACCTTTGCGGATATGGTTGCCCTGAAAGGCAAGCCCACCATAGGCGACGACATCAATAAGAAAATCATCATTCCCTTGCGTGATGCCAACAAACTCACCGGGATGCCGGACTTTAACGATCCGGACAAACTCGGCAGCGGCAAAGAGATGGTGGAAAAACTCACCAACCTGATCGCTATTTTTGAAAGCAAAGACCTGGACTTCAGTAAGAACCGGGCCGATGGCGACGATATTCTTGGCGATGCCTATGAATACCTGATGCGTCACTTCGCCTCTGAAAGTGGCAAGAGCAAAGGGCAGTTTTATACGCCGGCGGAAGTGAGCCGCATACTCGCCAAAGTGATCGATATTGAGAAAATCGATAGCCGTGGCTATTCCGTGTACGACCCGACCTGTGGTTCCGGCTCATTACTCCTGAAAGTGGCGGACGAAGCCGGTGAACACGTTTCCCTCTACGGCCAGGAGAAAGATGCCACCACCAGCGGCCTGGCGCGGATGAACATGATTCTGCACAACAACCCCACCGCACAAATTCGCCAGGGCAACACCCTGGCCAACCCGCTGTTTACCGAGGGTGACAGCCTGAAAACCTTTGACTTCGTGGTGGCCAATCCGCCGTTCAGCGATAAACGCTGGGGCAGTGGTGTGGATGCGGAAGAGGACCCGCACTACCGTTTCCAGAGCTACGGCGTGCCACCGGCCAAGAACGGCGATTACGCTTACCTGCTGCATATTATCCGCAGCCTGAAAAGCCATGGTAAAGGTGCCTGTATTCTGCCTCATGGTGTGTTGTTCCGGGGTAATGCCGAGGCGACGATTCGTCAGTCCCTGGTGGAACGGGGTTATATCAAAGGCATTATCGGGCTGCCTGCCAACCTGTTTTATGGCACCGGCATTCCGGCCTGTGTGATTGTCATTGATAAAGAAGGCGCGGCGGCGCGCAAAGGCATCTTTATGGTGGATGCCGGTAAAGGCTTTATCAAAGATGGCAATAAGAACCGTCTGCGGGAGATGGATATCCATAAAATTGTCGATGTGTTCAACAAGCAGATCGCCATAGACGGTTACAGCCGTATGGTGAGCTACGATGAAATCCGCAAAAACGAATTCAACCTCAATATCCCCCGATACATTGATAGCTCCGTGGCGGAAGATATTCAGGACATCGATGCCCATCTCCACGGTGATATTCCCAAGGTGGATATTGATGCCCTGCACCACTACTGGCAGGTATTCCCGACCCTTAAAACCACGCTGTTTGCTACCGCTGCCCGCTCGGCGGATTACTACTCCCTCCAGGTCAGTACCGACACGCTGAGGCCAACCATCTACGAACATGCGGAATTTGTCGCTTATATCAAAGCGATGAACCAAGTATTCAGTGGCTGGAAAACCGCCACCCAAACCTACCTGAAACAACAGGATGACGGTTGCAAACCGAAGGCGATGATTGAGGAGATCAGCGAATCACTGCTGAGCGCCTACACCGGCAAACCGCTGCTGGACAAGTACGATGTTTACCAGCACCTGATGAACTATTGGGCGGATACCATGCAGGACGACTGCTATCTGATCTCTGCCGATGGGTGGGCAGCGAAAACCTATCAGATCGTCGAGGTTAAAAAAGGCAAAGAGGTGATTAAAGGCTGGACCTGCGACCTGATTCCCAAATACCTGGTGATTAACCGTTACTTTGCTGAAGAGCAAGCTGCCATTGATCAGCTGATTGCCAATAAAGAGCAGCTGGAAAGCCAACTGGAAACCTTGCAGGAAGAGCACAGCGGCGAAGATGGGGCATTGAACGACGTTGGCAGTAAAGCCGAAGCTGCTGCGGCACTGATGGAATATCAGGAGTTGGCGTGGGCCGCGCTGGATGCCGTTACATATCAGGAATATTCCGTTCTGCAAAAGCGGCTGGAAGCCACCATTGAGGATTTCACTGAGCTGAAAAACGACAGCTTTCTGGATGTCCTGAAAAACAGCAAAGGTACCATCACGGCCAAAGTGGTGAAGGATCGCCTTAAGCGCACAGACGACCGGGAAGAAACAGATACTCTCAATGAGTTCCTGACCACCGAAGCCACTATCAAAGAATGGCGCAAAACCTGTCGGTTGCTCTGGTCGGATGCCCTGACGCTGATTGACCGAACGATACGTCCCAACAACGAAGACCGGGACAATCTGAAAGAGATTGTGGTGCTGAACCGCTATCTGGAATTGCTGGACGATATCGCCACAGAAAAAAGGGCGATCAAACATGAAGAGCTGGAACTGGATAAAGCCCTGTATGAGCACTACCCGGCGCTGACAGAAGACGAGATCAAACAGCTGGTGGTGGACGACAAATGGCTAATGACCATTGACCGGGATGTGCATACCGAGATGGATCGCATCAGCCAGCGGCTGACCCAGCGGATTAAAGAGCTGGCGGATCGCTATGAAACCTCGTTGCCGCAATTTAACCAGCGGGTGGTGAGGCTGGAACAGGCGGTGGGTAAACATCTGGTGAAGATGGGGTTTGTATGGAACTGAAGTCAGAGCATAAACACACTGTGACCAAAATAGTTCCTACTGACTGGGAGGTCTCTACCATTGGAGATGTTACTAAGTGGGTTTCTGGTGGTACCCCTAATAGGGGTAATGCTGAGTACTGGGAAGGTTCTATACCTTGGATAAGCGGATCAACCTTAAAGTCTTTAGAAATCTCAACATCCGATCAGTTTCTAACAGAACAAGGAGTAGAAGCTGGTAGTAAAATGGCACCCATAAATGCAACACTTCTATTAGTACGTGGAAGCGCTTTACACTCTTGCATACGAGCAGGTTTGGTTGTTGCCCCTGTCAGCTTTAATCAAGATGTAAAAGCTCTTATTCCTGATCGATCAGTCAATCCAAAATATCTAACCATATACTTATTGGCAATGGAGAACTCTCTACTTAAGTTAGTTAGTTCTGCGGGTAACAGCGCTGGTGTTTTAGACACAGGCTTAGTCAAAAATTTTGTTTTTTTTAAGCCTCCAAGACATGAACAGGACGTAATTGTTGAAGCTATAAGCGATATGGATGCCCTAATCCAGTCGCTGGAGCAGCAGATCATCAAAAAGCAGCAAATTAAGCAAGGGGCTATGCAGACATTGCTTAATCCTTATGAAGAGAACAGAAAATTAAAACAAGGGTGGGTAAAAAGGCAGCTTTCATCTATTGCCAATGTAATAGACCCTCATCCAAGCCATCGAGCACCACCCGAAGCCAAGCACGGCATTCCATTTCTCGGAATTGGTGATTTTGATGAACATGGTAATATTATTAGCAAGAACCCTAGGATTGTTAGCTCCCTAGTTCATTCTGAGCATTCAGAAAGATATGATCTAACAAAAAATTTGATAGGTCTTGGCAGAGTGGCATCAATAGGAAAAGTTATTCGTTTACAGTCAACTTTACCTTTTGCTATTTCTCCAACATTAGGGGTGATTGAAGCCGTTAACGTAGATTCTGAATTCCTTTATCAAGCGTTAAGATCTAATTATGTAGTATCGCAGTTTTCGAAAACTATGAGTGGTTCAACGCGATCCTCTGTTGGCATGGAGGTACTCAGAAAACTGAGTATTGCAATGCCAGAAGAAGGTGGTGCTCAAAAGAATATTGCACAGGCTCTAGTAAATATGGATGCAGATCTATTAAATCTTGCAAGCAGGTTATCTAAACACCAAAAACTCAAACAAGGCATGATGCAAAACCTGCTCACCGGCACCGTCCGCCTCGTTTAACCAACCCTTACCCCCTTCAACCACCGGCAGCACACTATCCACACCCTGCCGGTACTTCCCCCTATTTTCAAGGAGAACGCCATGGCTGGCTCCGGTACTGTGACCAAACCCGAACGGGCCACCCAAAACCGGGTGGTGAAAACCCTGTTTCAGAATCAACTGGGCTATCACTATCTGGGCGACTGGGAAGACCGCCCCAATAACAGCAATGTGGAAGAAACCCGGTTAACAGGCTTTCTGGCGGGCAAAGGCTACAGCAACGAAGCCATCAGCCGGGCAGTAACGCAACTGCAAGCCGCCGCCAGCGAACAGAGCAAAAGCCTATATCAAAGCAATAAAGCTTTTTATGAGCTGCTCCGTTTCGGCGTCAAGGTGAAAACGGATGCAGGCAATCTTACCGAAACCGTCCAGGTGATTGACTGGCACAATCCCGAAGAAAACGACTTTGCCATTGCCGAAGAGGTCACCGTCTTTGGTGAACGGGAAAAACGCCCGGATGTGGTGCTCTACGTCAACGGTATCGCCGTGGCGGTGCTGGAGCTGAAAAACAGCCGTGAATCCGTGGGCAAAGCCATACGACAGAGCAATACCAATCAGCGGGACGATTTTATCCGCTCCTTTTTCAATACCGTCCAGTTTGTCTTTGCCGGAAACGATTCGGAGGGTTTGCAATACGGCACCATCCTGACGCCGGAAAAGTTCTTCCTCACCTGGAAAGAGGACGAGGCGGACAACAGCGGTTACAAGTTGGATAAATACCTGGGCAAACTGTGCGAGAAACGGCGGTTTATTGAGCTGCTGTACGACTTTGTGCTGTTTGATGGCGGCATCAAAAAACTGCCACGGGTGCATCAATACTTTGGGGTGAAAGCGGCACAGGAACATATCCGACGGCGGGAAGGCGGGATTATCTGGCACACCCAGGGCAGTGGCAAAAGTATCACCATGGTGTTGCTGGCCAAGTGGATTCTGGAGAACAAGCCCGGTGCCCGGGTGCTGGTGATTACCGACCGGGTGGAACTGAACGACCAGATTGAGCGGGTGTTTACCGATGCCGGTGAAACCATCTCCACCACCAGCAGCGGCCGTGATTTGATGGCCCAGCTTGGCCAGGCCAAACCCCGGCTGATCTGCTCGCTGGTGCATAAGTTCGGCCGCCGGGAGGTGGATGACCTGGATGCCTATATCAAAGCATTGGGCAAGCAAGAGCGTCACGCCGTGGGCGATATCTACGTGTTTGTGGATGAGTGCCATCGCACCCAGAGTGGCAGTTTGCACCGGCTGATGAAGGCGATTCTACCCGGTGCGCTGTTTATTGGTTTTACCGGCACGCCGTTGCTGAAAAAGGATAAAGCCACCAGCCTTGAGGTGTTTGGCAAATACATTCACACCTATAAGTTCAACGAGGCCGTGGAAGATGGTGTGGTGCTGGATTTGGTCTATGAGGCTCGGGATATTGACCAGCGACTGAAATCCCAGGGCAAGGTGGATGAGTGGTTTGACGCCAAAACCAAGCCGTTGAATGACTACCAGAAATCCGAACTGAAAAAAATGTGGGGCACTATGCAAAAGGTGTTGAGTGCCCGCTCCCGGATGAATGTGGTGGTCAGCGATATCATTCTGGATTTCAATACCAAACAACGGCTCAGCTCACAGTCGGGTAATGCCATTCTGGTGGCTTCCAGCATTTATGAGGCGTGCAGGTATTATCAGATCTTTCAGGAGACGGAGCTGAAGGGTAAGTGTGCGGTAGTTACCTCCTATAACCCACAAACCAAAGATATAGCCACAGAAGGCACCGGCAATAATACCGAGACGGATAAAGAGTTTGTCTTCCGGGTGTATGAGCAGCTGCTGAAAGATGTAAAACCGGATGCGGGCAAGACCAGGACTGAAACCTACGAATCCAGGGTAAAGGCACTGTTCACCAAAGAACCGGCCAATATGAAGCTGCTGATTGTGGTGGATAAGCTGCTGACCGGTTTTGATGCGCCCAGCTGTACGTATCTTTATATTGATAAATCCATGCAGGATCACGGGCTGTTTCAGGCGATCTGCCGGGTGAACCGACTGGATACGGAAGATAAGATCAACGGCTATATCATTGACTACAAAGACCTGTTTAATAAGGTGGGCAAGGCGGTTGCCGTTTATACCAGTGAGCTGGATTACGACGACTTTAAGGAAGAGGATTGTGAGATTCTGCTCAAGCAGCGGCTGGAAGAAGGTCGGGAGCGGCTGGACAATGCCCTGGAAGCCATCGAGATGCTGTGTGAGCCGGTGCCGCCGCCCAGGGGGGATCTGGAGTTTATCCATTACTTCTGTGGTAATAGCGAGATGGCGGCAGACCTCAAGGCAAAAGAACCTTTGCGGGCTGCGCTCTATAAATCGACGGTGGCGCTGATCCGGGCTTATGCCAATATTGCCGATGAACTGGTGGCTGCGGGTTATACCGCTGAGCGGATTGAGCATATTAAAGAGCGGCTGGATTTTTATGTGAAGCTGCGGGAGCTGATTCGCCGTTCCAGCAATGAGGTGATTGACCTTAAAGCCTATGAAGCGGATATGCGTCACCTGATTGATACTTATATTCAGGCGGATGATTCGGTGGAGATTTCCCCGTTCAAGGATACGCCGCTGATTGACGTGATTGTGCGAAGTGGTATGGCCGAGGCGATCCGGACAGAACTGGGACGGATGAAAGGCAATCAGCGGGCGGTGTCGGAAGCTATTGAGAATAACGTGCGCAGCCGCATTATCGAGAGCCAGCTGAATGACCCGGCCTATTTTGACAAGATGTCTACACTGCTTGATGAGCTGATTCGCCAGCGCAAGCAGAATGCCATTGAATACGAAAAGTATCTGCAGGAAATTGCCGAGCTGGCGAACAAAGTCGTGACCGGGCAAAAGGATGATATGCCTGCGGCGTTGGATACTCCGGCGAAGCGTATGCTCTACAATAACCTGGGTGAAGATGAGGCGTTGGTGTTACAGGTCGATGCCGCCGTTAGAGCCAATCTGATGGATGACTGGCGTGGGAATGAGGCCAAGGAGAGCTATATACTCAATGCGCTCTATGAGATTCTGCAAGATGAGGATGAAACGTTTCGTGTGTTCAATCTTATCTCTAATCAGCACGAGTATTTATCAGGAGCCTGAATGCCCGAAATGACGTTAGGAGGTATTGATATTGAAGTGGTGCAAAAGAATATCAAAAATGTTCACCTGAGCGTTTTGCCACCGGAAGGTCAGGTTCGGGTTTCTGCCCCGCTGCATATCGATCAGGAGACCTTGCGGGCCTATATCATCACCAAACTGCCCTGGATCAGAAAGCAGCAGCAGAAACTGCAAGCCCAGGTGCGGGAAACGCCACGGGATATGGTGGGTGGTGAAAGCCATTATTTTAACGGGCAACGTTATTTATTAGAGATTGTCGAGCGCGATTCGCCGCCGGAGGTGGATTTAGGCCACCATACGATCACGCTGTCTGTGCGCCCCGGCACAGACCCGGATAAGCGACTGGCGATTTTGCGGGAATGGTACCGGGCAAAGCTGAAGGAGCGGCTGCCGCCGATTATTGAACACTACGAAAAACTGATGGGTGTGAAGGTTGCCGAGTTTGGGGTTAAGCAGATGAAAACCAAATGGGGTACCTGTAACCCTGCTGCGGGCCGGATTTGGGTGAATCTGGAATTGGCGAAAAAACCGGCATCGTGTCTGGAATATATTGTGTTGCATGAGATGGTGCATTTGCTGGAACCTTCTCATAACAAGCGGTTTAAATCGTTGATGGAACAGTATATGCCGAACTGGCGCGGTTATCGGGATGAGTTGAACAGTTTGCCGGTAAGGTATGAGGATTGGGGGTATTGATGTCTCTGGCCTGTTATGTCATGGCCGGTAGAAGTCTTGTTTATTATGTCGAAAATTGAAAATCCGGTGCCCCGCGCGATACCTTCCAAAGTAAATTAAACCAGGTTTGGAGATATGGCGCTGATGTTGAAAAAACGGAAGATCATACTCGTATTATTAAAACCCTTGAAAATATCTGTAACTGGATAAAGGTGCAGCGTTAATGAATCTCTATAGCTGGCTGGATGCCGAACGACTGCTGGCATCCAATACTCAGAATTTTACCTATTTCCCAGAGGGTATCGCGGATATCCGCGCTTACAGTGAAGCGATTGAAATAGACCTTGTCGGTGATAATCAAACCATTGCCCTTGATTTTATAAAAAACGTATTTGGCAATAGCTGGCAGGCTGATGAACATAAGATAGAGCTGGCTTATGGTCCACAAAGCTCGATGGATGTTGAAATCATCACGCAGTGTGAAGAACCGGGCGAACGTCATCCAAGACCGCTTTGGAAAGATCTTGGTTATGAGGCCGCAACACAAGTACTTCCCAAAACCCCTGAACCTTTCGAGGGTCAGTGCAAAGTCGCAGCCTTTCACTCCTTTAAAGGCGGCGTGGGCCGTACCACTTCCTTGTTGACATGGTTCAAGGCGCTTCAGGTGAATTTCCACCGTGAAAGCAAGCATAAGAGATTAAAAGTATTGCTTGTCGATGCTGATCTTGAGGCACCGGGGCTGACGTATTTGTTCAAGGACAGCGATAAGCCGGATGTTTCATGGATTCAATTTTTGGAAGCCAGCCACTATCCGGCGGTTGATGAGTCAGAAATGGTAGCCTCCTTCGCTAAAGAGCTTGATCGCTACACGAAAAGCGAAGCCGGGTTTGAGTACTGCTTGCTTCCTGCGTTTTCGAGCACCAGTGAATCGGGCATGGCTCAACTAATGAACATTTCTGTACGACCAGAACACCTGGCCCGATCTTATGAACAGCCCTGGCGTTGTACCGATATGCTGCAAAAGCTGGGTAATCAACTCCAGGCAGATATCATCCTGATTGACCTGAGAGCCGGACTCAGTGAACTTTCCAGCCCGCTGCTGTTTGACCCAAGAGTTGAACGTTTCGTGGTGACTACGTTGGCTGAGCAAGCGATTATGGGTACGGAATTTATTTTGAATCGCCTGACTTCCCTGGCGAATAATCAAGAGTGGCAAAAACAGTTTGGTGAAAAGACCTTAGACCCTCGCGTCATCACAACCTTTATCAATAAAGAGTTCAAAAAAACGGATCAATACAAAGTTGGTCTTGAGCGGTTGAACGCCGCTTATATGCCTGATAAATACGCTGAAGATAACACTAATGCCATCGACGGCCTTGAGATTATTGAAGGTGAGTTCAGCTCTCAACTCTTAAATCTGGGAACACTGGACAGTGCACTTTCGGTCATAGAAAATGCCAGCCCTTTGCTCAATGAAGGGCTTAACTGGGCCAGAGACTTCTTTAATTCTGAGAACCAGAAACCAACTCAAAAAACTGATGCCTACGCTTGTGGGGGAGAAGATAGTCCGGCAAACAAACTTTACGAATTAAGCGCCCAGCTGGTTTATGCCGAGCAGGGTAAAACGGATAAATTGCTGTTAACGACACCTCTGCGCAACCTTGCACAGCGACACGCCAGCAGCTTGCCGCAGATTGTTTCGATTGGTGCCAAAGGTTCCGGTAAAACATTTAACTACATTCAGCTATGTCGGCGTGGAAACTGGAAGAAATTTCTGGAAGAAGCAGAAATCAATGTTGATCGAAATCAGTCCTCTCGGTTAACAAGCACGTTTATTCTGCCCTTTACTCATTCAAAAAATACGGTCGATGATGCTGAAGATGCAATAAGTCAAGCTCGACTTTCTTTCTACAAAAAAGCAGGTGCACAAGACTCATTTAAACAGAGCAAGTTCATACGCATTAAAGATGCTGCCTTGCGAAACCCGACAACAGACTGGCTGGCATTTTGGGAAAAAAATATTATCGACCTTCATAACCTGGGAGGTCAGATCACTGATTTTGAAGCCTTGAACGATGAGATGAAAAAACAGGAACTCCAGACCATTGTCGTTATTGATGGTATCGAAGATCTATTCCCGGAGGTCGGAGACTCTGAACAAGAAGCACTGGCTGTAAAAAATCTGCTTGAACTGCCCAACCGGTTACGTGAAATACGCAATTGCGCTATCGGTATTGTCATCTTTATTCGTGAAGATTATGTGGAAGCGGTCACGGCACAGAATCTTGGCCAATTTGTCGAACGTTATGAACCTTACCAACTGCAATGGGATGCGGATGCGTTTCTACGACTGGTTTACTGGACTTGCGGGCAGGCTGGTTTAACGTTTGCACAAGACCCCGTTGCCAATCTGACAACCCGTGAAATATCGGTAAAACTCCATGTATTGTGGGGTTTGAAACTAGGTAGCCCTTCATCCCGGGAGGCTTACTCTGTGCGCTGGGTTTATGCAGCGTTGTGTGATCTGAAGGGACGTTTACAGGCAAGGGACGTTGTCCGCTTTTTAAAATATGCCAGTAAAAAAACTCGTGATTCAAGCAGCGTAAGCCAATTGACGGATCGCGTTTTAATGCCTCAGGCTATGCGCAATGCTATGAATGAATGCAGTTTGGAAAAAGTTGAGGAAGCGAAAAAGGAACTGGCGGTTTTAGGTGATTGGATTAAAAAATTGGCTAATATTGAGCCTGATAAGAAAACAATTCCATTTTCGGCGAAAGCTATTGACGCCAGCATGGAACAGCTTGAGAAATTGATCGAGTATGGAATTGTCTATGAAGATAAAAAAATTACTGAACCCCATCGTTACTATCTGCCAGAGTCTTATCGACAAGGGTTGGGATTCACCATGTCTAAAGGTGGTCGGCCCAAAGTTCAGGCTATGCTGAAGGACTCTCTGGGCAAAATTCCGGTTGATCCATGAAGAATCAGGGATAGTCAACACCCTTCTATGCTGTAGTGCTCTATCAAATCTCTACTACCTGCTGCGCCAAGTCTGGCGCAGTCCCCATTATCTCTCCATCCTGAATAAACGCCTTCACACCAACGTTCACAAACTCCACCTTAACTACTAATCACCGAACCATCCCGAAAACCCGGGTCGCGAACCGGGGTCGGGTCTTGATTCTTGATCTGATCGTCTTACACTTTCGCTTCGTACTGCGCCAAATTTGGCGCAGCTCCTTTTATTTCCCTCCCTGAACAAAAGCCTTTAGACTAACTCCCACTGACTCCCCTTTCACGGTAATAATCGAACCATCCTGAGGATCTGCCTGACTGGTGCCATTACCGTTATTGGCGGTGATGCCAGCCAAAACTTCCACTCCTCCAAGTATCAATGCCTTGAACTGCTGCAGGATATTTATGTAGTTGACAGATTCTCCAAAACCCTTGCCAATCAATAATGATCAAGCCGGTAAAGCTCCATGAGAAGCTATCAATATCCAGGCTAATTTCCATTGAGGGTAATTCTATCGGTGTCCGGGCAGGCAAAACGACAGTGGTAATTATGTTCATTAGCAGATAACTCTCCCTGATCTCTGGCTGTTCCGGCTCCGGCTTTTCCACAATAACCGGGTCTGTCTCGCCGCCATAGTTGCCGGTAACGCTCTCATCCTTGGCTTTCTGGCCGAAGCCCCACGGCAGGATAACCGGCTGATCCTCGGCTCTGTTTTTCTGGAAGGCAAAGCGCCGCTTGCTATCCCTTGGCTGAATAACCTTGGCATCAACTGATCGTCCCATTCGGAAATAAACAGCAGGTGTGGTTTCGGGCGGATAGGGAATGCCAGCAAAGCGGAAGTTAAGGAGGCTCGGTATCAGGTAGCCAAGCTTCTCTATCTGATGAGCAGGACTGAACTCATCCACTCGCCGGAAACTGCTGATCTGGTTGCTGTCTCTTACTAAAGTTCGGTTCCAGAGAATACGATCTTTCTCATCCTTTGCCTGAATGGAATGATCCCATCGCTGTGACTTATGACCATCTATGTTAACAGCCTGCTGCCAACGCTCGTCAGCTGTCGCCTATTTTTCCAGGCTGTCGCTATGACTAAAACTGACCTGAACTTCCTTTTTAGCCACTGCCCCCCAAAACAGCCCAAAAGGTGAGGCTTCTACAGACCTTGCCTGCCGACTACTTTGTGACCGGGAAGAGCTGATAGGCCGGTGGAATAAACCGCCGCTCTTTGCTGCTGTCGGCCAACGGCTTTTTTCCAGTTACCCTGATAAAACCGGATAACTGAAGGTGGCGGAACAAAGGCATATCTTGCTATCGGATAAAAGCCAAAGTCAGCACCCGGCTTATATGCATCAAGACCGAAAGCGAAATCAACCGGAGCTGTAATTACATAAGCCATAAATTATTGATTTGGGATAATAGTAGGATTAACCGGCCCATGGGCTAGTGGTCGACTGAATGGCTTTGCCTTGAACTTTGCAGTGCCTACACTTTAGTTCTGATTAATACATTATTTAAAAATACTTCAAAATAATTTTTGTCTTCAGACAAAGAGAATCGCTTCCTGACAAGAAGAGAGTTCCAGCCTTTTGCTTAAAGTTTTTCACTGCCATCAGTCAGCATCCCCCCGGATCTGTAGCTTGCTGGTAAAAATAATCGCCCACTTGCCATAAATAGCCCCCTTGTTGGTCGCTTCTACCGGGTAGTTGATGGTGTTGTATTGGGCAGTTGTCTGGTCTCTAACCCGGTCATCCGTCCACTTTGGATCGCCGCTATCCCATACCTTCTGGCTGAAAAAGTTTTTCACTCTGGCCTGAAGATCGCCATAGACCACCGCACTGCTGACCGAGGTTTCGCCTGCGGGCAAATCCCATGGCACCGGGGAGATAATGGACAGGTCACCGTTGATCTTCACATCGCTCAATACGCTCATGTGCTCCACCCGATCCTTGATGCTATAGGGTGCCGATAGCGGGCTACTGTCAGCATCAATCAGGCTCAACGGCTCGGCAAAGGTCACGGTTCCTGCCTCCCGGTCACTGGTATACTGGTCAGGAGACAAATACTTACCATTAGCATCAATAATGGTAATGTCTGCCTGATGATCTCGGGTAAGGTTTACCACTTGGCCTGCCGTTGGTGTACCAATATCGGTGGTTGCCGAATGACTTATAACCACAATATCCCCGGCTCGATAGATGGGAACCTTGCCATCGGGAGGCAAACGCACCGGGTCAAGGCCGATCAGTTCAGCATCGAGCGGCAGGCTGGTTTCCACCACGCAGTTGTAACGAACGCTTTGCGGGATGACGTAGATTGGCTTCTTTTCAGGAGAGTTTCCATCAGTAAACTCAATCTCGCACCAGCCAATCGTAACGTCAATGTTTCCTGCCACCTCTGAAGTTTTGAAGTCGCCATTAAAGTCAGCTGTCGCAGTAATGACATCCCCGGTATCCACCCGCACTGCCGTTAGCTGCAAGCTGCCCTGTCGAACAGGAGCACCGGGAGTACGGAAAGCCACCGCATTTATGCCAAAGCCGACCCCGATGGTGGCCGCTGCCTGAATGGTGGCCGTATTGACGGTGCCAGATGGGTAGCTGGCCAGTGTCGCCAGCCCGCCGCTGTAATCGACCCTGCCAACCTGAACACCGGCATTGGTTTCTGTGCTCAGGTTTTTATAGAGAGAGCCATCCCGGTC